>DSDS01000191.1 GCA_011048585.1 Desulfurivibrio alkaliphilus
ATCAGCCAGGCTTACGTACACGGGGTACGCGGCGCTTGGCCGCTTGCCCGAACCTGCGGCACTGCTGAACGATTACAGCCCGTTAAATCGACAAGTTGTTGACCATGGTGAACGGATACTTTTTGGGGGATGCGCTATGGCTACTTTAAAGGAACTGGCCGCTCTGGTGGACGGGGAGGTTGTGGGCGACGAGAGTCTTGAGGTTTCCGGGTTCAACGATTTGCAAAACGCCGGGGCCGGCGAGATCTCCTTTCTGGCCGATCTTAAACGACAAAAACAGCTGGCTGCTTGCCGGGCGGCGGCCCTGATCGTCCCGCGCGAGCTGGAGCCGGTTGACGGGCGCCCCTTGCTGCGGGTGGATAATCCCTATCTGGCGGCGACCCTGATCCAGAATTTTTTCGCCTTTCAACCCTTCGTGGCCGCCGGGGTTCACCCCAGCGCGGTGATCGACGAGGGTTGCCGGTTGCCGACCGAGGTCACCATCGGTCCCTTGGCGGTGCTGGGGAAGGGGGTACGGCTGGGGCAACGGGTGGTGATCGGCGCCGGGGTGGTGGTCGGGGATCAGGTGGAGATCGGTGATGAGGTGGTACTGCACCCCAACGTCACCATCTATCCTCGCTGCCGGATCGGCAATTGGGTGATTATCCACGCCGGCAGCGTGATCGGCAGCGACGGCTTCGGCTACGCCACCACCGCCCGGGGCCGGCATGTCAAACGGATGCACCAGGGGATCGTGGTGATCGGTGACGAGGTGGAGATCGGGGCCAATGTCTGCGTTGATCGGGCCACCTTCGGAGAAACGGTGATCGGGGCCGGGACCAAAATCGACAATCTGGTCCAGATTGGCCACAATGTCGAGATCGGGGAAAGCTGCCTGCTGGCGGCCCAGGCCGGGATCGCCGGCAGTACCTGTCTGGGCAAGCTGGTGGTGCTGGGGGGGCAGGCGGGGATTGCCGGCCACCTGGAGCTGGCCGATGGGGTGATGGTCGCGGGCCAGTCGGGGGTTCACAACAATCGGCCGGCCGGGGCCAAGGTGGCCGGTTATCCGGCCATCGACTACAAAAAATGGCTGCGGGCCAGCGCCGCGGCGGCGAGGCTGCCGGAGATGGCGCGGGAATTGAGGGAGCTGCGCCGGCAGGTGGAGCAACTGGCGGGAGGCGCGACGGCCGGAGATGACGCAAACACAAAGGAGCCGCAGGATGAGTGAGCAAAATTGGCAAGGTTTGGATATCAAACAGATTTTGGAGCGGCTGCCCCATCGCTACCCCTTCGTGATGGTGGATCGGATCACCGAACTGGCGCTGGGAGAGCGGATTCGGGGCTACAAGAATGTCACCATCAACGAGAACTTTTTCCAGGGCCATTTTCCCGGCGAGCCGGTGATGCCGGGGGTGCTGATCCTGGAGGGGATGGCCCAGACCGGCGCCCTGCTGGCCTATCTCACCGAAAGCGAAACCATCGACCGGAAACTAGTCTATTTTGCCGGCCTGGACGGGGTCAAGTTCCGGCGCCGGGTGGTGCCGGGCGATCAGCTCCATTATGAGTTGACGGTGCTGAAACGCAAGAGCCGATTCTGGATCATGGAGGGGAAGGCCTATGTGGATGGGGCGCTGGCCACCGAGGCCCAGCTAATGGCCACCTTCGCCTGATACGCCGACCCTGGCCGTAACCGGTCCACCCTTTTCTCTAACCCCTTTACAGGTATCTTTTATGACTGTTCATCCCACGGCGGTGGTTGATCCCGCCGCCAAGCTGCATGATAGCGTTACGGTGGGGCCCTACACGGTGATCGGGCCCCAGGTGGAGATCGGCCCCGGTTGCGAGATCGGCGCCCACTGCGTCCTCAGCGGGCCTACCCGGATCGGCGCTCATAACCGGATCGGACCCTTTGCCACCGTGGGGGCACCCCCCCAGGATCTCAAGTATGACGGTGAGCCCACCGAACTGGTGATCGGTGATCATAACGTGATCCGCGAGTATGTCTCCATCCATCGCGGCACCCCTTCGGGTCTGGGCTATACCCGGCTGGGGGATCGCAACCTGCTGATGGCCTATGTCCACATCGCCCACGATTGCGTGCTGGGCAATGGGGTGATCCTGGCCAATGCCGTTACCCTGGCCGGCCATGTCACCATCTACGATCGGGCGATCATCGGCGGTTTGACCGCCATCCAGCAGTTTGTCCGGGTGGGCCAGTTTACCTATATCGGCGGGATGAGCGGTCTGAGCAAGGATATTCCGCCCTTTGTGGTGATGGCCGGAGTTCGCGGCCAGATGCGGATCAGCGGGATCAACCGGGTGGGGCTGAAAAGGGCCGGATTTGCCCCCGAAAAGATCAAGAGCCTGCACCGGGCCTTCAAGATCATCTTCCGGCGCCCCGAGCTGCTGTTGGCCGCCGCCCTGGAGAAGGCCCTGGCGGAGCAGGGTGAGTGCCCCGAATCCCGTCACCTGATTGAATTTTTCGCCGACTCCCACCATGGAGTTCTGCGCCAGGTCGGTGGCGATAACGATGAGTAAGCTGGGCATAATCGCCGGGGGAGGGCAGTTTCCGGTGCTGGTGGCCGAGGCGGCTCGGCGGCACGGGCGGGAGGTGGTGGTGGTCGCCCATCGGGGGGAGTCGGCCCCCGAGCTGGAGGGGATGGCGGACCACTGTCTCTGGGTCAAGCTGGGCCAGCTCAACAAGCTGCTCTCTTTTTTTCATCGCCACGGGGTTAAGGAGTGTGTTTTTGCCGGAACCATCACCAAGACCCGGATTTTCCGGGATGTGTGGCCTGATACCAAGGCTCTGAAACTGTGGAGCCGGATCGATATCCGCCAGGATGACGCCATTCTCCGGGCCATTGCCGGCCTGTTGGGCGAGGAGGGGATCGAGGTGGTGGCCTCCACCATCTACCTTAAGGAACTGCTTTTCCCCCAGGGGGTCCTGAGCCGCAAAAAACCCGATTCGGAACAACTGGAGGATATCCGGTTCGGCTGGCGGATCGCCCGCCGGGTGGGGGAGCTGGATATCGGGCAATGCGTGGTGGTGCGTGATCGGACGGTGCTGGCGGTGGAGGCGATCGAGGGCACCGACGCGGCCATCCGCCGGGGCGGAGAGCTGGCCCGGGAAAAGGCGGTGGTGGTCAAGGTCAAGAAACCCAACCAGGATTTTCGTTTCGACCTGCCGGCCATTGGCAAGCAGACCATCGCCACCATGCTGGCGGTCAAGGCCTCGGTGTTGGCGGTGGAAGCCGCCCAGGCTTTACTCTTCGACCCGCAAGAGATGCTGGAGCTGGCCGATCGGGCCGGTCTGGTGGTGGTGGGGGTGACGGAAGACCCGGATGGGCAGCTGCGGATTTAAGGTGGTATCGTGCAGGCAATGATTCTCGCCGCCGGCCTGGGTACCAGGTTGCGGCCCCATACCCTGGTTCGGCCCAAGCCGCTTTTCCCGGTGCTGGATCGCCCCCTGCTGCTGCTGATCGTCGAGCAGTTGCGGCGGGCGGGCTGCGATTTTGTGGTGGTCAACGCCCATCATCTCAAGGAGCAGATTGCCGCCGCTCTGGGCGGGCAACCCAATCTGGTGGTGCAGCTGGAGGAGAAGGAGCTGGGTATCGGCGGGGGGATGCGGCTGGCCCGGGAGCATTTCGGTCATGAACCGCTGCTGGTGGTCAACGGCGACATCGTGCACAACATCGATTACCGGCCAATCATGGCTCAGCACCGGGTGGAGGGTAATGACGCCACCCTGGTCCTGCACGATCACCCTCGCTACAACAATGTTCTGGTCGGTCCGGCGGGGAATATTCGGGAGTTTGGCCCGGCCGGCGAGCAAGGCCGGTTGGCCTTTACCGGCCTGCAGGTGATCAACCCCGACTTGCTGGAGTTGATCCCCCCGGACCGTTTTTACCACAGCATCGACTGGTATCGGCAACTGATCGCCGCCGGCCACCGAGTCCGGGCCCTGGTGATAAAAGACCATTTCTGGAGCGATATGGGAACCCCGGTGGATTATCTGCAACTGCACGCCGCCCTGCTCACCGGCCAGGCCCCGGGCTTCGGCTCCAAACCCATCTCCCCCTCCGCCCCGTTTTTTTACGGCCGTGACCTCAGTCTGGGCCGGGATCTCACCCTGCGCCACTGGGCGGTGGTGGGGAGCAACGCGGTACTGGGCGACCGGGTATCCCTGACGCGCTGCGTGGTCTGGGACGGGGTGGAGATTCCGGCCGGAACCACCGCCATCGACACCATCTTTTCCTCCTCCCCCTGATCACCCATCCGGGCAAAAAGCGGCACCGGCGGCAATCAGAGCAGAAGCTGGTTTTCCCGGGAGCGGGGATCAGCAGGGTGCCACCGGCCACCGTTGATCGCAGCAGAAATTTTCGGCGGTCCATAACCTCTCCCGATGGTTGATCCACGTTTGCTAATCTGGGGTTATTGTTGCCAGTCTGACTTAAAACCGGGTCGGCTGGCAAGGTGGCCGGCGGTTTTACCGGGCGGAAACCCCGCCGGAGACGATCAGTTTCATCACCTCGGCGGGGTTGGCGGCCAAGGGGGTGATCCGGTGGCGGGGAACAATGATCAGGTTGCCGGCGAAATTGTAGGATTGGGGAAGATAGACGGCCACACTGTCGGTCAGGCCCAGGTTTTGCAGGTCATCCCGGGTGATGAAACCCAGAACCCGGAGCCGCCCCTCGCCATCCAGGGCCACCGCCACCGGTTTGTTGAAACTCTTCTTGTCGCCGACAAAGGCGTTGACCAGATCCTTGATCGAGCTGTAGAGTAGGGCCACCAGCGGCAGGCGGGCAAAGAGCCGGTCGATCAGGGTCAGCAGTCGTTTGGCCAGCAGGTTCGAGGTCACGAATCCCACCGCCAAAATCAGGCCGATGGTCAGTAAAAAGCCGGCGCCGGGCACGGCAAAGTGGAAGATGCCGTCGATCTTGGTGAAAATCAGATAGACCACGTACACCGTGGCCACCACCGGCACCAGAAAGAGCAGGCCATGCAGGAAGTACTGGCCGATTTTTTTCATGGTTGGTTCCTCCTTGGCGGACCTTTGCACAATTTATACTCTACCGGCGCAACCATGGCAACGCGTGCCGGAGTTGCCCGCTCTTTTTTCGCCAGGCCCGAGAAGAAGGGAACTGGCGTTGAGATTCGTTGTCGTGTTAAGAGTATTGCCGACGCCAACCACCCCTCGAACCGATCCAGGAGTAATTTTCATGAAAAGATTTTTCCCTTTAATTGCCGGATGTTGTCTCCTCTTTTTTTTGATCGCTTGCGGCCGGGAGGTGGCGGAAGTGGGAGAAGCGGCCCCGGACTTCCAACTGGTGGATACCACGGGCCGGAGCTGGAATCTTGCCGAGCTGAGCGGGCAAGTGGTGTTTCTCCACTTTTGGGCCACCTGGTGCCCCTCGTGTCGAGATGAACTAGTCCATATTCAACGACTTAAATCTGACTATGCTGCCGAGCCCCTCACGGTGCTGACGGTTCTCTATCAGGATGATCCCCTGTTGGCCGGCAATATGGTTGCCACGATCAAGGGCGATTTCCCCCTCCTGCTGGACCCTGATTCCAAGATCGCCCGGGCTTACGGCCTCACCGGGGTTCCGGAAACCTACATCATTGACCAGCAAGGGGTGTTGCGGGAAAAGATCATCGGCGCGGTGAACTGGGATGCCGTCCCGGCCCGCCGGATGCTGGATCATTACCTCGCACGGTAGTCCGGCGGCTTTCGGACCGGCGGATGAGAGTGGTCCGATCACTGAGTACCGCTTGTTGTCCGGCCCTAAATGGTTTATGTAGCGGTGATGGAAACAACTACTGATTATCCCCGTTTTTTAGGCGCGGAATCCGAGGTCGGGACCCCCCCCCGGATCGCCGTTCTTTCCGCCCCCTTGGCCGCCACCGTAAGCTGGGGCGGCGGCACCGAAGAGGGACCGTCGGCCATCCTGCGGGCTTCCCCAGCCCTGGAGGTTTTTGACGATGAGTTGCTTCAGGAGACGGTGCTGGCCGGAATCGTCACCCGTCCCCCCCTGGCCTTGGCCGGTGTCTCGTCGGAAGAGGCCTGCCGGCGGATTAAAGTGGCGGTGGCCGCTGAACTGGCCGCCGGACTTTTTCCGGTCCTGCTGGGGGGCGAACATACCGTGAGCGGCCCGGCGGTGGCGGCCATGCGGGAAAAATATCCCGATCTGCACGTGGTGCAGGTGGACGCCCATCTTGATCTGCGGGAAAGTTACGACGGCACCCGGTTGAGTCACGCCTGCGTGATGCGGCGGATCGCCGAGCTTGAAATCCCCTTTTCCCAGGTGGGGATTCGCTCCTTTTCCCGCGAGGAGTGGGGCCTGGTGCGGGAGCGCCGCTGGCAACCCTTCACCATGACCCGCATCCTCGAGCAGCCCGACTGGCAGGAGCAACTGTTGGCCGAGATCAAGGGGCCGGTCTATCTCACGGTGGATGTGGACGGGCTGGATCCGACCCTGATGCCGGCCACCGGCACCCCGGAGCCGGGCGGCCTCTCCTGGGGACAGATCATCGCCCTGACCCGTGCCCTGGCCCGGGGGCCCCACGGCCTGGTCGGCCTGGATGTGGTCGAACTCGCCCCCCGGCCCGGGGCCGAGCATGCCGCCTTTACCGCCGCCAAACTGATCTATCGCACCCTGGGCTATCTTTTTCCACTGAAAGAGTAAGGATCTCAAAATGTCCGAGTCAAATTTTTTTGCTTGCCGCCAATGCGGCTACTGCTGCCAGGGGGAAACCACGGTTTCCCTCGACCAGGCCGATCAGGAGCGGTTGAGTGCCCACCTGGGCCTGCCTTTTGCCGAAGTTAAGGCGCGCTATCTGCGGGTCACCGGCAAAACCGTCCAGATGAAGACCGTGGACGGCCACTGCATCTTCTACGATAACGGCTGCACCGTCCATGAGGGCAAGCCCTGGCGCTGCCGGCAGTGGCCGCTCCATCCCAGCATGCTGGCCGACAGCAGCAACTTTGAGACGATTCGCAACTCCTGCCCCGGCTTCAAAACCGGCCTGACCTACGAGGAGTTCCGCCTGGCGATGAGCAAGGATTGAAGATTGCCGGATGCGTTTTGAACTGCTGTTTCTCGGCAAGACCCGGGAGGATTACCTGGCGCGAGGGATCGATGATTTCGCCGGCCGCCTGGGCCGTTATGTCGAATTGAAGATCACCACCATCAAGGCCCCCAAACCTCCCCGGAGCGGCGGGGTGAAAAACGACGGTGAAGAGAGGCGGCTGATCTGCGAGGAGGGTCGCCTGCTGCTCTCCCATCTGCCGGAGGGCGCCCGCCTGGTGGCCCTGGACCCCGGCGGCAGGATGGCGACCTCGCCGGAGCTGGCCGAGTTACTGATCCGCTGGGAGGAGCAGGGGGTCAGTCGGGTCGCCTTTGCCCTGGGCGGCCCCCTGGGGTTGGCGCCGGAGGTGAAGGCCCGGGCCGATCTGGTTTTGTCCCTTTCGGCCCTTACCTTTACCCATGAAATGGCCCGGCTGCTGTTGCTGGAGCAGTTATACCGGGCCTGGACCATTAAGATCGGCAGCGGTTATCACAAATGAACAAACGGATGGAAGCGGCGGCCAAACGATACGGACTGCCCCATACCATGCCGCCGCCGGTGATTTACGGGGCCATGGTTCTGGGTTTGCTGGCGGCGGTTTCTTTTCGGGTCCTGACCATCGTCGAGACCATAAACCCGGTCCTGGTCCGGCCGTTGTGGTATTTCGCGGTGGTGGGCTATATCTTCTTCTTTGCCTATCGCTACTACATCACCGAGCGGCGGCGGCGGGCCATTCTGGCCAACCGGCTGCTGGAAAAAATCAGGGGCCAGGGACAGCTCAGCGGCGATGACCGGGAGCTGGTCGCCTACGTTCTCTCCTCCCTGGTCAAGTCCAAGGAGAATATCAATTACCTCTTCATCGTGGCCGTCTCCCTGGTGGTGGTGGTGGTGGATCTGGTGCTGACCCTGTATCACCCCTGAGCGGGGCCGGATCTTAAAGAATGCTTGATAATCGTCGTCAATCCAAGCTATAGTGTCGGGGTGATCTTTTCCGGTTGCCGGTTTTTTCGCGGCCGGCCAGGGCGCAAGCTCTCCAACAACGAGTGGCGGGAGGAGGATTATGGGCCAGGTGGCGAGTTCCCGGACCGGTATCTTGCTGGAGTCCGGTACCAATGAACTGGAAGTGATCACCCTTTACCTGCAGTGGCTCGACCCGG
>DSDS01000176.1 GCA_011048585.1 Desulfurivibrio alkaliphilus
AGTAAGAGGCACCGGTTCTCCCGAGTGGACCAAGGGACCGGCGCTGGGGGTGGAGTGGTCGGAGGTCACCACCAGCAACACTTCGGGGTCGGCCAGCAGGGAGGGGAGGGTTGCGCCGATTCCCCGATCCAGAGCCTCGATCACCTTGATCTTGCCCAGGGGGTCTTTGGCGTGGGCTGCCGCGTCGGGGGCCTTGGTGTGGACGTGGATAAAGTCGAAATCGGCCAGGGCCATGGTGGCCAACTGCAGGCGGTGGGCCAGGTCGAGCCCCGGATCTTTACCATCCTCGACCTGGCGTACGGCCATCCCCAGAAAGGCGGCCAGGCCCCAGTAAACCACCCCCGAGGAGATGCTCAGGCCCCGCAGACCGTTACGGGCGGCAAAATCGGGAACCTGCTTGAGGCGTCCGCCCCGTTGGGTGACCAGGCCGTTGACGGGGTACAGCCCCCGGCGGCGTCTCTGTTGATTCACCGGATGCTGATCCAACTGGTTGTAAACCCAGCGCAGATAATCCCCCAGCAGCAGAGCGCTCTTGCCGGCGGCGGGATCTGAAGCGTACTCCTGCCAAGGCTGGGGCTCCGGCAACGCTCGTCCTTCCGTGAAGATGTTGGTATCGGTGACAAAAGGGGAGACCTGGTTGCCGTTAAGCAGCAGAACTCCGGAACCGCCCCGGTGGGGAACAAAGCGGATGGTCGGGTCGCCCTGGGGGTAGGCGGATAGTGCGGCCACCAAGGCGTCGATCTCCGCGCCGGGGGCGCGGGGGTGATCGGTGGCCAGTTGCAGGGCTCCGTCCACCACCGCCAGCTCTACCAGATGGGCCAGGAAGGCTACCTCCCCTTGGGCCAGGGGGATGCCGGCGCCCAGGGCCTCCAGGGCCCCACGGCCGGGGAACTCCTCGGGGGTGTAACCGAACATGGCGAAATGGGCGTTTTCACTGGGCAGGGCCTGGCCCAGGGAGGCAGCGTGGTAGAGGCCGTTGCACCCAAGGGCCGCCAGACGATCGAGATTGGGGGTGACCGCCGCCTGGAGGGGGGTGCGGTTGTCCAGTTGCGAATAAGCCCGATCCCCCAGCCCGTCCAATAGAATGAGGACACATTTACTGGGCATGGACCGCTCCCAGGTTGACCCCTTGGCAAGCCCCGGTCCGCAGGGCCTCAATAAGCTCCCGGCGATCGCGGATCGGCTGCTCAAATCGAGTGGCCACCCGGCCCAGCTCATCCAGGGTATGGGCATCACTGCCGCCGCAGACGCTGAGGGGATAACGCTTGAGCCAGAGGTCAACTCGGCGGTTTTCCTGCTCCGAATTGCGCCCGTTGAGCCCTTCCACCACCCGGCAGGCCCCGGAGGCGATCACCCTCTCCTGGGCGGGGCGCAGGGTGCGGAATGGATGGGCGGCCACCGCCACCCCCCCGGCGCGCTCGACCATGGGTAAAAGCAGGTCGGCGGCCAGTCCGGTGGGCATGTTTTCGAAAGGGCCGAAAAGGAGGAAGTCGCCTTGGGGGGTGGCGTATTCCATCCCCAACAGGACGCAGAGGCCATCGGGCTGGATCCCCTCCCGCAGGGTCCGGCCCGCCGCCATGGTGTCATGGTCGGTGAGGCAGACCCCGTCCAGGCCTCGGGCCCGGGCGTGGAGGAGGATCTGGTCAAGCCCCAGGCAACTGCAGGCGGAGAGCCGAGTATGGACATGAAGATCGAACAGCATGGATTGAACTCCCCATGGGGTTGATAAGCGTGTCATTCGACACTAAACCATTGTCGCCTATTTGACAAGCCGATGACTGTAATCGGTAACGGCGAAATCTCCGGCCACTGGGGCAAGGATGGTGCCTGTAATTGTTTATTTCAATATCTAGGATAGTTTTAATTGATATTATCTATTCGACAACCCGGTCCAGCTCCGGCATATTGCCCTGATCGTAAAAAACATGCCGGCTATTCTGGATTACCCTGCCATGGCCGGTCGCCGCGGAGAACAAACGAGTATGCGCCACCGCTGTTTCCCATACATCTGAGCCCGTGATCGGCATCTGCCGGTCGGTCTGGTTCGGGCCGAAATCATTGCCTTCGCGCCGACAGAGATGGCGGTCTCCGTCCCCCTCTTCTCGCCTGACCTCCTTGCCGTTTGATGCGTGGGACCGCGAGCCGGCGGGCACGCGGTCTTCATCCGGGCTTTGCGCCAAGGCGCAGGCTCGACAACGGAATAGCTTCAAGGAGGTTTTTTATGAATATCACCGGCGTGGTGATGGTGGTCGGCGGTGGGGTGGCCGGGGTGCAGGCGGCCCTGGATCTTACCGCTTTAGGCTACAAGGTCTATCTGGTTGAAAAAAGCGCGGCCATCGGCGGAGTGATGGCCCGGCTGGACAAAACCTTTCCCACCAACGACTGCTCGCTCTGCATCCTGGCCCCCAAGCTGGTGGAGGCCGGACGTGACCCCAATATCACCATTCTGACCAAGGCGGAACTGATCGAACTGCAGGGCCGAGCCGGCGATTTTAAGGCCACCGTCCGCAAGCAGCCCCGTTATATCGACGAAGAGATCTGCACCGGCTGCGGCCAATGCACCCTTTACTGCCTGAAGCAGATCAACGACGATTACAACGAAAACCTGGCCCGCACCGGGGCCGCCCATATCGACTACGCCCAGGCGGTTCCCGCCAGCTATCATATCGATCCCAAAGCCTGTCTGCGGCTCAACTTCGACACTTGCAATCTCTGCTCCGTGGCCTGCCGGGCCGGGGCTATCCGCTTCGACCAGAAGGAGGAGATCCTGCAATTGGCGGTGGGCGCGGTGATCCTGGCCCCCGGCTTCGGGAGGATAAGTCGCGAAGTGATGGCCGGTTACGGTTGGGGGCGCTGCGCCGACGTACTTACCGCTTTTGAACATGAACGGCTGATGTGCGCCTCCGGCCCCACCGGCGGCGAGATCGTTCGCCCCTCCGACGAGCGCCATCCCCGCAAGATCGCTTTTCTCCAGTGCATCGGCTCCCGGGATGAAAAATGCGGCAACAACTACTGCTCTTCGGTTTGCTGCATGTATGCCATCAAGCAGGCTACTCTGGCCCGCGAGCACGACCCGGATTGCGAGATCACCCTCTTCTACATGGATATCCGCACCCACGGTAAAGGGTTTGACGCCGCCCGGGAACGGGCGGTCGGGGAGAATAATTTCCGGGTAATCTACGCCCGTCCCCCCAAGGTGGAGGATGTTTTTCCCGACGGCGGTCTGCTGCTGACCTGGAGTGATGAGAGCGGCGGCCACCATTACGAAAAATTTGACCTGGTGGTGCTCTCTCAAGGGCTTGAGGCCCCTGATGACGCTGAACAGTTGGCCCAAGCGGCGGGAATTGATCTCAACCCTTACCAGTTTGCCGCCACCGACACCTATAGCCCTCTGGCGACCAGCCGGCCCGGGGTTTACGTGATCGGGGCCTTTCAGGGCCCCAAGGATATTCCCGACTCGGTGGTCCAGGCCGGGGGAGCTGCCGGTCTCTGTGCCGGGCAGCTGGCTTCGGCCCGGGGCAGCGCCACGGTCAAGACGGTATTGCCCGCAGAGCGGGAGGTCGCCGGGGAGGAACCGCGGATCGGGGTGTTCGTCTGCCACTGCGGGATCAACATCGGCGGGGTGGTCAAAGTGCCGTCGGTGGCCGCTTACGCCAAAACCCTGCCTGGAGTAGTTTATGCCACCGACAATCTCTACTCCTGCTCCCAGGACAGCCAGGGGGTGCTGGTGGAAGCGATCCGCCAGCACCGGCTCAACCGGCTGGTGGTGGCGGCCTGTACCCCACGGACCCACGAACCGTTGTTCCAGGCCACCATGCGGGAAGCCGGACTCAATCGCTCCCTCTTTGAAATGGCCAATATCCGCGACCAGTGCTCCTGGGTACATATGCATGAGCCGGAAGAGGCCACCGAAAAGGCCAAGGATGCAGTGCGGATGGCGGTGGCCAAGGCCCATCATCATACCGCCCTCAGCGAACAGCAGTTGCCGGTGATCCCGGGGGCTTTGGTTATCGGGGCCGGCCTGGCCGGGATGAGCGCCGCCCTGACCATCGCCGACCAGGGTTTTGCCGTCACCCTGGTGGAACGGGAGAAACAACCGGGAGGTCGGGTGCTGTCGCTTACTGCCGACCGCCACGGCCATGATCCCCGCCAGGCGGTGAAAGAGCTGGTGGCCAGGGTCCGTCAGCATCCCCAGATCAAATTTGTAGCCCAGGCCACGGTCAGCGCCATTTCCGGTTTCGTCGGCAATTTCACCACCACCCTGACGGTGGGGGGGGAAGAGCCCCAAAGCCTGGTGGTCAACCACGGGGTGATGGTGCTGGCCACCGGCGGCAAGCCGCACCGCCCAACCGGCTACGGTTACGGCCAGTCGGATAGGGTGGTCACCCAGATGGAGTTGGAAGCGAGGCTGGTTCGGGCAAAGTGGCCGCCCAAGTCCCTTAAGCAGGTGGTGATGATTCAGTGTGTGGGCAGCCGGGGCGAGGATTTGGCCTATTGCAGTCGAGTCTGTTGCGGCCAGGCCCTGAAAAACAGTATCCGGCTCAAAACCGCCCGTCCGGAACTGCAGATCACCATCTTTTACCGAGATATGAGGGCTTACGGCTTCATGGAAGATGACTATCGCAAGGCTCGGGAGCTGGGGGTGATTTTTCTGCGTTATCAGCCGGAAAATCCGCCCCGGGTGGATATCGGCTCGGGCGGGAAGGTCACGGTTAACGGTTTTGACCCCCTGCTCCGAGAGGAGGTCCGGTTCAACCCCGAGCTGCTGGTGCTCTCCACCGGAATCGCACCGGAAGACCCCACCGAACTGGCCCGGATGCTCAAGGTACCGATCACCGCCGACAAGTTCCTGCTGGAGGCCCATGTCAAGCTGCAACCGGTGGATCTGCCGGTGGACGGCACCTACGTCTGCGGCCTGGCCCACGCCCCCAAGGGGATGGAGGAAAGCATCGCCCAGGCCCAGGCCGCGGCGGGGCGAGCCTGTCAGCCTTTGGCCCGGGGGTTCATCACCCCGGCCCCGATTGTCTCCCGGATCGACCCGGAAACCTGTATTGGCTGCGGGGCCTGCGAGAGCTTCTGCCCCTACAAGGCGATCGAAATATACCAGGAGGGCAAACTGCGCAAGGCCCGGACCATTACCGCCTCCTGCAAGGGTTGTGGGGTTTGCGCCGCCCGCTGCCCCACCCTGGCCATCGACATGGGCCGGTTTACCTTCGCCGCGATCATGGCTCAGATCCACTCCTTTGGAGAACAGATTAATGAGTGAAACCTACAGTCCCAAAATTCTCGGCTTTCTCTGCAACTGGTGTTGCTATACCGCCGCCGATTCCGCCGGGGTCGGCCGTTACCAGTACCCTCCCAACCTGCGAGTTATCCGGATCATGTGTACCGGTCGGCTGGACCCCTCCTTTCCCTTGGAGGGTCTGGCCACCGGGGCCGACGCCATTTTTGTCGGCGGTTGTCATCCCGGGGAGTGTCACTACCAGGACGGCAACTACCACGCCCTGGTTTCCGCCGCCCTGGCCCATGAAGCTCTGGCCCGTCTGGGGGTCAGCAGGGAACGGTTCCTGATCGATTGGGCTTCGGCGGCGGAAGGCCCCAATTTCGTCAAGATAATAACCCGCTTCACCGAGCAGACCGCCGCCCTGGGCCCTTTGGGGCAAAGCGAAGGCCAGGATTCCGTCAAGCTGCGGACCAGGCTGGCCCAGGCCGCGGAGTTGGCCCGGGGGCGTAAGGTCCGTCTAGGTCTGATCAACGCCTCCAGGGAGATGTTTAAAGGTGGCGACTTCTCCCGGCCCGCCATCGCCGCCCTGATCCAGGCTAAATGCGCAAAGGCCCTGGCCGAACTGACCAGTCAGCCCGAATAATAATCAGTGGATCGGTAATGACCACAAAACCCACCAATTTAAGGAGAAAAAAATGCTCAAGGTAACGGAAGCAGCATTGGTCAGCATCAGAGAGTATCTGGACAAAAACAAGGTTGAAGATCCCCTGCGGGTGGTACTTGAAAACGGCTGCGCCGGGCCCAACCTGGTTCTGACCCTGGACGGTCAGCGGGATGGTGATCGGATCTTTCGCGAGGGCGATATCACTTTCCTGGTGGAACCCAACGTGCTGGAGCTCACCGGCGAGATCCAGGTTGACTTCGTCAAGCCCAGCTCGGGTTGTGGCTGTGGCGGGGGAGGATTTAGGGTAACCTCGGAAAAACAGTTAATTGGCGGGGGTTGCGGCAGCTCTTGTGCCACCGGTTCCTGCGGTTGTTAATTACGGAGAAAGGTGTTTTTTTTGTCTTGACAGTCTTCGGTAACAGAGATAGAAAATACTTATTGCAACAAAGTGGCAGTAAATTGGTAGAACAAAACCACAAGGAGGTAACATCAAATGGAATCCCGTGAAAGGAAGGATGAATGCCAAGGTGGTGTCAACGTTCCTCGCCGCAACCTGCTGGTTGGAGCCGGGGCCCTGGCCGCCGGCATGCTGCTGACCAAGGCCGGGGGCTTGCTCAGCCCTGACCTGGCCCAAGCCAAAGCGATTACCGAGAGCTGGCCCTGGCCTTACGTTAAGCTGGATCCGGATGAGACCGCCGAACTGGCCTACAACGAATGGTACCGCCTTTATTGCGGCGGCGGCGTGGTCAGCAGTATTTTCAGTCAGTTAAGAGAAAAGGTGGGCGAACCCTACACTCTGTTTCCCATCGAAGCCTTTATCTTTCTGGAGGGTGGGGTCAGCGGTTGGGGAACCATCTGCGGTTCCAACTCCGGGGCCAACATCGTCACCAACCTGATCATCGGCCCCCGCACCGCCGGCTCTGTTGATGGCATGCTGATGGGCTCGGAGATCATGCAGTGGTACTCCGACACCGACCTGCCCACCTATTCCCCGAAAAACCCCAAGTTCAGCGGGCAAATCCCAACCACGGTCAGCAATTCGCCGCTCTGTCACGTGTCGGTGGGGCGCTGGATGAAGGCCGCCGATAAGTCCCTGGGCAGCCCTGAGCGTCGGGATCGCTGTGCCCGGGTGACCGCCAGCGTCGCTTATCATACCGTGGAGCTGCTCAACGCCTGGAAGGACGGCAAGTACCAGACCAAGGGTACCATTCCCGCCGACTTTTACGGCATTCAGACCATGCACAACTGCACCAGTTGTCATGGCAGCGACGTGCCGATGCCCCCCACGGCCAAAAGGTAAGTATCTCCTGTTTCTGCCCCGCCGGAGCGAGACCGGGTCGCCTTCGGCGGGGCAACCTTATGTTCCATCCCTCTTCCTGCTCCATCCCCCCAGCTAATTTTGTCCGAAATTGGCTCTCTCTATTGTTTGACACCGTTATTATTTTTATTACCTATTGATCGCCCGGCATATCGAGGCCGCCACCGGTATCCCCACCGAGTATGTTCATGTGGAGAACTACGCGGCCACCGTCACCGCCCTGGCCACCGGACGGGCCCAACTGGCCTGGTTTGGCGCGGTGACCACCGCCCAGACCTACATGATGATGGGAGATGAGCTGGAGGTGGTGGCGGCCCGGGATATCGACAAGGAGTTTATCAGCTATTTCGTGGCCAATGCCGATGCCGGTATCGGCCCGGTCAAAGATTTCAAGGAGCTGGTGCAACTGGCGGCGGGTAAAAACTGGACCTTCACCTTCGGCAGCAAAAGCAGCACCTCAAGTCATCTGATGCCCCGCAACTTCTTTGCCGAGCAGAGCGGTAAACGCCCCGAGCAGGTTTTTCGGACCGTGGCTTGCAGCGGCAGTCATGACATGGTGGTGCAGAAAGTGGCCAACGGCGAATTTCACCTGGGCGCCCTGGGGCAGCCCCCCTATGACCGGGCCTCCGAGGCGATCAAGGCCAAGGCCCCGATTATCTACACCACGCCCAAGTTTACTAACTACTGTTTCGCCACCCGCCAGAGCCTGGGCCGGGAAACCATCGAGTCGCTCTCCTCCCTTGCCGGCGCCATGGGCAACACCCTGCTGGTTAATCTCCATACCCTGGAGTTGCTGCAGGGCCATTTCCACAGGGTGATCGCCTTAAAAGAGGGGCGTCTTTTCTGGCAGGGTCCTCCAGAGCAGTTGAACCGTCGGGAACCTGTAACGTCGCGGGCTCCAGCGCG
>DSDS01000178.1 GCA_011048585.1 Desulfurivibrio alkaliphilus
CCCCCCGCCCCCTCCCCTTTCTGGTCGCCAACCTCAAGTTCAATCTGGTGATCCTGCTCCCCTGGATGCTGATCAACCTGCTGGCCGACCTGCTGGCCCTGAGTGAATTCACCGCGGTGCGGCGACTGCTGGCCTCCCCCTGGGGGGAACCCCTGCTGATCCTGGCCTTTTTTCTTCTCCTGCTGCTGATCTTTCCCCTGCTGGCCACCCGGCTCTGGGGCTGCACGCCGCTACCCGACACCCCTCTGCGCCGCCGCCTGGAGGAGTTTTGTCGCCGACAGGGGGTCAAGTTCCGTGATATCATGCTCTGGCCGCTCTTCGAGGGCCGCTTGCTCACCGCCGGAGTGATGGGCTTAACCGGCCGCTTTCGCCACCTGCTGATCACCCCGGCCCTGATCAAGGCGCTGACCGTGGAGGAACTGGAGGCGGTGGTGGCCCATGAAATCGGCCATGTCAAACACCACCACCTGCCCCTTTATCTGCTCTTTTTCCTGGGCTTCGGTCTCTTCGCCAACCTGGCTTCCACCCCTTTCCTGGTGCTGCTGCTCGACTCAGCCCTGCTGGAGACCCTGGTCCTGCTCAGCGGCAAATCGCCGCTGACGATCATCGGCCTGCTGGGAACCGTGGCCCTGGTACTTTTGATTGTGCTCTACTTTCGCTTTCTCTTCGGTTTTTTCATGCGCAATTTTGAACGCCAGGCCGATCTTTACGCCCTGGCCACGGTGGGAGATGCCGGTCCGCTGGTTCGGGTTTTTGAAAAGATCGCCTGGTTGGGCGGCAAGATTCGCGATCTGCCCAGTTGGCACCATTTCAGCATCGGCCAGCGGATCGATTTTCTCGAGGCCAGCCAGCGCGCCCCCCGCCTGGCCAGCCGCCATCACCGCAAGGTGCGGCTGGCCCTGATCCTTTTCCTGCTGCTGCTTTCCACCACCGCCGCCCTGCTTTGGCGATTGCCGCCGGAACTCTCGGAGGAGCGGGCCCATGGTCGCCTGGTGGAAAGTATCATCATGGAAAAGATCCGGACCGAACCCGACAATCCCGCCTGGTTACGCTACCTGGGCGACCTTTACTACCTGCGCGGCCAGCACCGCGAGGCGGTCCGAGCCTATGAACACGCCCTGGGCCTGGACCGGGACCAGCCGGATATCCTCAACAACCTGGCCTGGCTGCTGCTCACCACCGACGATCTCGCCCTCTTTAACCCGGAACGGGCCTTGCCCTTGGCGCAACGGGCCATGCGCCTGTTACCGGAACCCCATATTATCGACACCCTGGCCACCGCCTGGTGGCTGCTGGGAGAGCGGGACCAAGCGGTGGCCCTGGCGGAAAAAGCCCTGGCGGGCAATCCCCGCGAGCGGCAATATTACCAGGAGCAACTCCATAAATTTCGTTACCAGCCACCGCCCGGCCCGTCGGGCAAGCGGAGAACCGAATCATGAGCAAAGGGCTGCTGATTGTCTACACCGGCCATGGCAAGGGCAAAACCAGCGCCGCTTTCGGCCAGGTCCTGCGAGCCGCCGGCCAGGGGCTGCGGGTTTGCGTCATCCAG
Source organism: Desulfurivibrio alkaliphilus (assembly GCA_011048585.1). Taxonomy (GTDB): domain Bacteria; phylum Desulfobacterota; class Desulfobulbia; order Desulfobulbales; family Desulfurivibrionaceae; genus Desulfurivibrio; species Desulfurivibrio alkaliphilus_A. Next base: position 1,550 of record DSDS01000178.1, read on the forward strand.
TTTGTCAAGGCTCGACCCAGCGGAGAGTTGCAGGCCCTGACCCAGCTAGGCTCGGCGGTGGAGCTGCACCAGGTGGGTTCCGGCTTCAGCTGGCGGGATCGGGAGATGGAAAAGTTTCGCGCCAGCGCCCTGGCGGGCTGGCAGCTGGCTACGGCCAAAATCGCCTCCGGCGACCACGACTTGGTGGTACTGGATGAGCTAACCTACCTGGTTAATTTCGCCATCCTGAGTGCCGACCAGATCATCGAGACCGCCCTGGCCCGACCCGCCGGTCAGCATCTGCTGATCACCGGCCGTGACGCCGCTCCCGACCTGATCGCGGCCGCCGATTTGGTCACGGAGATGCGGGAGATCAAACACCCCTTCCAGCAGGGGATAAAGGCCCAGAGGGGGATCGAGTTCTGATCAGGGGATATATTTGAAATCGGGGGGGATCGAGCCCGCCTTGAGATGGGTGGCCAGCCGGCGGCCAAGTTGCTGGGCCGCCTCGAATTGTTCCGGAGTGTGGCCAAAATGGCGGTAGAAACGGCTGAGCGGGGAAGATGAGCGTTCCGGCGCGATTCCGGCAATCTTGAAAAACACCCCCAGGGTGCGCCAGGGTTCGGCCTGGGGATGATCGAAGACCAGGGGCCCCAGCGGGGTGGCGCCCATCCGGGTCAGGCGGCGCCGCAGATAATGCCAGTGGGTTGACCAGTAACCCCGACAGGAGATCAGAGCCAGCACCGGCCGGCCCCGGAAAAGTTGGGGGTAGGTATCCAGCAGCCTCAGAATCGGGCCGCTGGCGTTCCAGGACCAGGTGGGGCCGCCCAGAATAACCAGATCCCAGGGCTCACCCTCTCCGACCTCCAGAGGCTGAATGGGGTGGCGCCGCCGAAAAAAGGTGGTCAGCATCAAACGGATGGTCTTGAAGATCGAGCCCAGGGGAAAACGCAGGGGATGCAGCGGACAGATCCGTTCCTGGTGGACCACGGCCCCTTGGTCACCCAACCCGGTGGCCAGCCGCCGTACCAGCACGGAACTCTGGCCGCTGTACGAATAGTAGAGGATCAAAACCCGGATTGGTTGAAGGGAAGTCGACATGCAGATATTTTCCGGATAGTGGGCTAGGTGATCAAGGGCGGCGGGCTTCCAATCGCAACCAGCCTGACGCCAGCTGTAATGTAGCGGCCAGATTAGGCGAGATCGACGAGTAAAACAAGTGAAATCACTCCAGAAAGGGACAAAAGAGCAAATGGACAACAGGCAGCGGATTATCATTGTCGGAGCCGGACTTTCCGGGTTGGCCACCGCCCATTTTCTGGGGGAGGAGAACCGGGAGCAGATCCTGATTCTGGAACAGAGTGAGCGTCCCGGCGGAGCGATCCGCTCCTTCCGGGAAGAAGGCTATCGGGCCGAATGGGGCCCCCATGGCTTCCTGGACAACAACCCGGAGAGCCGGGAACTGCTGGACGCCACCGGCCTGGCGGATCAAGCGATCAAAGCCCCGCTGGGCAACAATGTTCGTTTTGTCTGCCACCAAGGCCGGCTGGTCGCCCTGCCCCAGAGCCCCAAGGCCCTGCTGACCACTCCCCTGCTCTCGCTGAGGGGCAAGCTACGGCTGGCCGGAGAGCTGTTTAAAAAACCTCTGCCCGACGGTCACACCATCGGGGAATGGGCCGCGCACCGCTTCGGACCCAAGATTTTACCCTTGGTGGACGCGGCGGTCACCGGGACCTATGCCGGCGATTACCAGCGCCTGAGTATCGACGCGGTGATGCCGGGAGCCCGGCGGCTGGAAAGAGAGTATGGCTCGCTGCTCCGCGGTTTGCTCAAAGAGCGGGGCCGGGGGGAAAAAACTCCGGGCGCCCAGGACAGGGGCAACGCCTCCGGGCCCCCGGCCGCGAAACGGCTGCCGGCCATGACCAGTTTCCCCAAAGGCATGGAGTACCTGGCTGAACGGCTCAGCCAGGATCATCGGATTCTCTACAACTGCGGCGTGGAGGAGATTAACCACCAGCCCAAGGCCGGGGGTGGTGATGAAGGGGGTTGGGAGGTGCGCTGCCGCCAGGGCCGGTTTTACGCCCAATACCTGGTCCTGGCCCTGCCGGTCAACCAGGCCTTGGGCCTGCTGAGCCGGTTCAAGCCGCCGGTGGCCGCGATTCCCGAGGCCAGAATCGCCACCGTGGCCCTGGGTTTCAATCGCCGGCAGGCCCAAATCCCCGCCGGCTTCGGCTACCTGGCCCCGGAGCGGGAGGGCCGTTTCACCATGGGGGCCCTCTTCTCCTCCCATATGTTTCCGGAACGAGCCCCCGCCGACCACCATCTGCTGGAAGCCCTGGTGGGGGGCCGCCGCCACCCGGAACGTCTGGAGCTTGGGGACCAGGAACTGATTGAGCGGATCTACGCCGATCTAAAGGAGTTGCTGCCCCTCTCCGCCCCGCCGGATTTTGCCCGGGTTCTCCGTTCGCCCGGCGGTATTCCCCAACTGGAGGAGAATCACCCCCGGCTGCTGGCCTGGCGGGAGCGGCTGCGACAGGAGCAGCCCGGTCTGCTGCTTACCGGTTTCGGCTGGGACGGCATCGGCATGAACGACATGATGAAAGCGGCCAAGCAGTGCGCCAAACTGATCCGCCGGGGCCAGACTCAACGGGAGGAGGCCGCCCTGCGCCCGGTCTATTTCTAGAAGAGAGTTCCCGGGCCTGTTTCAGTTTTGTTTGCGCAGGCGCTCGGTGAGATGCTCGATCTGGCCGCGAACGCTGCCGTTACGAGCCACCGCTTCGTTGATCACCCGGATCGAATGCACCACCGTGGAGTGGTCACGATTGAAGGCCTTGCCGATCCCGGCCAGGGCCTCGTTGGTGAGCTTGCGGGCCAGATACATGGAAACCTGGCGGGGAAAAGCCACCTCCCTGCGCCGGGATTTGGAGCATAGCTCGCCGATACTGACCTTGAACTGGCTGGCCACAAAGTCACGAATCGCGGCGGCGGTCAGACCCGGAGCCTCGTTACCCATCACCGTGGCCACCACCTCCCGGACCATGGCCATGGTGGGCGGGGCTTTCTCCAAGTTGGCCTTGGCCTTGAGCCCGACAATGGCGCTCTCCACCCGGCGGATGTCACCCCGCACCTTCTCGGCCAGGCAGACCACCATCTCCTCATCCAGAACCAGCTTGTGATGGGCGGCCTTGCGGCGGATAATCAGCTTGCGGGTCGCCAGGTCCGGCGGATTGATGGTGGCAACCAGCCCGGAAGCCAGCCGGGACCGGACCCCCTCATCGAGATCGGGGATATCCCGCGGCCCCATCGCTCCGGTGAAAAGCACCCGCCGGCCCCTGTCCAGCAGGCAATCAACCGCCTCGGCCAACTCCACCTGGGTCTTGGCCCGTCCAGAGAGGGTCTGCACATCTTCCACCAGCAGCACATCACAGTGGTGCTGGTATTTTTTCTTGAACTGCTCCATGGTATTGCTTCTGATATGGTGGACCAGTTCGGCGGTAAGCTGCTGCAGGGTAAGACAGCAAAGACGGGTGCCGGGGGAGTGGGCATAAAGATGATGGGCCACCGCGTGGGTCAGATGACTTTTACCCAAACCGGTACCGGCATTGATAAAGACACAGGGGTCGGCCCGGGTGTCATTGACCGCCATCGCCTCGCAGGCGGAGAAAGCCAGGGCGTTGGACTCCCCGACCATGAACTCATCGAAGGTGTAGCGGGGATGGAGGGTGCGAATCCGCATGTTGTTGCGCGGCATGTGGGGCAGGCGCAACTGCTCGGCCGACTCCGGCGTCCGTTCCGACTCCCCGGCCAGCCGCAATCCGTCGCGGTGGGCGGGATCAACCTGAAAGCGCACCGCCACCCCGCCGCGATCCAGGCACTGCAGGGCAGCATTAATCGCCCCTAAATAGTTTTCCGCCACCCAGGAACAAAAAAAACGGTCGGGCCCGGCCAACTCCAGGCTGCCGCCATCCTCCCCCAGACAACGCAAAGGTTCAATCCACAGGTTAAAAACACCCTCGGGAAGCTGATTCTGCAGAATTTTCCTCACTTCAGGCCAAACCATGCCGTTCCCTCTCCCTCTATTTTCCAGCGGCAACCAAATAAGCACAACGTGTCAACGGAATCTGCCGAGACTGCTCCGGAGCCTGAGTCAAGGTAGCCCCCGGATTTGCCGAAAACGGCCCCTGGCAATGGCTCACCTGGGGGCGAACGCTTCCGCGGCCGATGTTGTATTCAACCAACGGCAACCTGTCAAAAGCCCCCTACTCCCTTTTAACCATACCGCCCCCCTCGATTATCAACAGCGACAAATCGTCGCACTTTCAAGAGATTATTGCAACAACAGGGCTAACAATCCCAAAACAGGAGAATTTTTCCAGCCGGATTTTTGGGTGTACTTACCGTACCCTAGCCCGTGACCGGGGAGAGCGCCAAGCATTTAATAAAAAGCTAAATGATCCAGTTTTCTCTCTATATCTCCGATTATCTCTTATTTACTCTGATTTTCTCTTTTCGAAAACCCTTCCCACGTGTTTTCGGGCAGATCAAAACGCTATCCGAACAATCTTTTCTATCCCTTGACAAGGCAGGTTTTTTCTGCTTAATGGACTGGTAACACTTAAACGCAAAAAGGTGCTACCAAGATGCTCAAACGCTTCTCCGTCTCTCTGGAAGAGGGCCTGCTGGCCGATTTTGACGAATTTATAAAGCGGCGGCAGTACACCAACCGCTCGGAAGCGATCCGCGATCTGATCCGCAAGGTGTTCGTCAAGGAGGAGTGGGGGGAGGACAAGGAGGTAATCGGGGTGATCACCCTGGTTTACGATCACCACCAGTTTCAAATCCAGGAGCGGATCACCGAGATCCAGCACGATCATCACCAGCTGGTCACCTCCGCCACCCACGTCCACATGGATCATCACAACTGCCTGGAGGTGCTGATCGTTCGAGGCCAGGCCAGCATGATCCAGACTCTGGCGGAAAAGCTGATCGCCCTGCGCGGGGTCAAGGACGGCCACCTGGCCACCAGCAGCACCGGCAAGAGTATCTAGAACGGGTATCTAAGGGTGGAGTTCCGCGTCGGGTGGAGTTCCGCGTCGCCCTGGGTGGTAGGGCGCGCAAGCGGCTGGCGGGGTTTTTAGTCGTTGAAGCTGAACAGTTCGATCAGGCCGGAAACCAACTCCTGGGCCTCTTCATCCAGCTTGCCCAGCCGAAAACCGGTGATGTGAAGATCGGGGTTAATATCCCGGGTGGTCCAGAGGCTGGTGGCCTCGAAGCACCAGTGGCTGCGGGCAAAGTACTCGGCGGGCAACTGCATCCGCAGGCGGAAGTGCCGGTCGGGCGCGATGGGCGACGAAGCGACCAGCTTCACCCCCTCGGTGGTGATATCAACCAGCCGTCCCACCAGCTCCCCGCTATCCTCGTCGAACACCTCCAGGTGGTAAATCAGGTTGCGCCGGGCCAGACGCCGGCCCCCGGTTTTTTCCATGGTTAATCCTCCCGCCCGGTTACGAGCTGGCTTTTGTCAGCTGCCGTGCGTGGCAAGGTTTCCGATCCTGGCCAGCATGAACTCCACCACCGCCTCGGGGGTCATGGCGGATGATTCGACAATCACCGCGTCATCGGCGGGCTTCAGCGGGGCCAGAGCCCGTTGCGAGTCATCCAGGTCCCGTTTCGCGATCTGGGCCATGATCTCCTGATAATCAGGGTTTTCCCCCCGCTGGCGCAGCTGCTCGCAACGCCGTCGGGCCCGCTCGGCCGGCGAGGCGTCCAGGTAAAATTTGTGGGCGGCCCGGGGGAAAACCACCGTTCCCATATCGCGGCCCTCGGCCACCACCCCTCCCCTGCCGGCCAGTTCCCGCTGCAATTGGGTGAGCTTGCTCCGCACCCGGGGATGGGCGGAGATCCGCGAAGCCGCCAGGGCCATCTCCGGGGTGCGAATGGCGGCAGAGATATCCTCGCCGTTTAGCCGCACCAGCACATCGTCATTTTCCTTGGGCCGCAGCTCCAGGTCGATCGCCTCCAGGCAGCGGTCCAAGGCCGCGGCATCATCGGGATCAACCCCCTGCCGGGCCACCGCCAGGGCCACCGCCCGGTACATCGCCCCGGTGTCGAGATAGGTAAACCCCAACCGGGCGGCCAGCAGCCGGCTGATCGTACTCTTGCCCGCCCCGGAAGGCCCGTCGATGGTGATCACCGCCACCGGGTTTTCAGCGGCCATAGCCCAGCTCCTTGAGGGCCAAGGCCAAACTGCCCAGGAAGCGGTCATTCTCCACCGGCCGCCCCGGAGTGATCCGAATGTAGGTGGGGTAGCCGTAAGCGTTCATCGGCCGCACGATCACCCCTTGGCGCAGCAGGTGCTCATAGAGCGCGCGCCCCTCCCCCCCGACATCGATCAGGAAGAAGTTGGCCTGACTGGGAAAGGGTCGGCAACCCAACTCGGTTACCACCGCCGCCAACCGCGCCATCTCCCGGCGGGTGGTGGCAATGGTGTTACGATAATGTTCCTCGTCGGCCAGGGCGGCCAAGGCCCCGACCTGGGCCGGGACATTGACGTTGAAGGGCTGCCGGACCCGATGCAGG
>DSDS01000013.1 GCA_011048585.1 Desulfurivibrio alkaliphilus
ACGGTTGGCTTCTGAATGAGATAACCCTGGACGTAGTCGCACCCAACCTGATGGCAGGCGTAGAAATCCGCAGCCTCCTCCACCCCCTCGGCAATCACCGCGTTACCCAGGGTTCGGGCCATGTTGACGGTGGAGGAGACAAAGATACTCTTGCGGCGATTGCCGGCCAGGCCGTTGATAAAAAAGCGATCGATCTTCAGGTAGTCGGGATCGGTGTGATAGAGCAACTGCAGCCCGGAGAGCCCGGTGCCGAAGTCATCGATGGCGAACTTGAACAACTCGTCGCGAAAGCTCCGCAGCAGACCCTTGATATTCTCCAACCCTTTGTAATCATGTAGAATTTGCATGTTGTCGTCGTGGCGTTCGGATATTTCGTAAACGAAAGAACCGGGATAGAGGCCGAACTGGCGCACAAAGTCGGACAGGGTGATATGGGGTGAGATGGTGGTTGAGCTGAGCAGACGGTTGTCGATGTTGTAAAAAAGCCGCATCCGATGGTGAAATGGGATCTCCAAGAATTTACGGATCGCCTTGGCCCGCAGGGCTGGTTCTATTTCGGCCAGCATTCCGTCCCGGTGGGCGGCGTTGAACAGCTGGGGAATGGAAGTAAACCCCAGTTCCTCGCTGTTGCGGAGCAATGCCTCGCATCCGTCACATAGTCCGGTATGGATATTGACGATGGGCTGCAGGGCATAATCCAGGGTCTCCAGGGCGGTTTGCCAGAACGTTTCCCGGGTGGGACGCAGGTTGGCTTTTTTACCGTCGATCAGCTCAGGAGTGCCTGGACGCTTAAGGGTGGCGGGGATCTCTGTCGTGACCGTATGCACGGGGAGCCTCAAGGGTAAGCGTTCAAAGGCAGGCTCGGCGGACCCGGTTCAGGCGGCCCGAAGCAGGGGAGAAAATGAGCAGCGCCCGTACTCCCCCGCCCGCAAGGGTTTTTCGTACACCCTGGCCTGGCAGTAGAGGGGGCAGTCCCGGTGGGAGCCGGAGCGGCAGTAGCGGGCCTGTTCGGCCAGGCTGGGCACATAGAGGCCGTTGTCGGCACCACAGGTGGACACCGACCAGTTGGAGTCTCGGCCGGAGTGGGTTCGTAACTGATGGCAGGGCATGGTTTTCTCCTTGATATTTTACTGATTGGTATCGTCGGGAAGGGGGGGGATACCCCCCCCTTCCTCGGCAACGGTGGTGTGGTGAGAGCTCCTACTTGACGACCTTTACAAAGATCGGGTTGCTGTAGAACCACAGGTCTGCGTAGGCCTCGGCCACCTCGCTCAGCTTGCTGTTGGTGTCGATCTCCACCCCTTCGAACAGACGGGCTTCCAGGACTGCCGGGTCCATGAGGGAGTAGATGTTGTCATTGGCCAGGGAGTCGGCCAGAGGGTTGCCGTCCGCGTCGGTCTCGAAGGGTACGTTGGCCGGCAAATTGGTGCCGCGCAGGCGGAAGAACATGTCCTTGTCGGCCTTGAATTTGTAGACGTAGGTCATGTACCCGTCCTTGTCGGCGCCGCCGCGGCGCTCGAAGGTGGTCACCACCGCGGCGTCGGTGCCGTAGTCGGTGTTTTCGTAGCTACGATTCGCCACGTCCGAAAGGTCGGTCATCGGGACGTTGCCGGTAATGGTGCCGGCGATCAGGTCGATGTGGTCCAACACCGGCATGTTCAGGGGCTGATAGATGCCGATCTGGGCCAGGGAAGGGTTGTCCATGTCCAGGGGGCAGTTGTTCGGGGTGTTGGGATCGCGGACCTTGATTTTGAGGGTTACCATGTTGCCGGCCTTTACTTCCAGGGTCTCACCCATCATGGCCTTGGCCTTGCCCTGGCCATGGGCCGTGAACTCGAGTTCGTCAATCAGATCGCCCTGGACGTTCCAGGAGTTCCCGGACCGAACTCCGTCGAACACCGCCTGGATCTGGTCCTCGGCATCCGTGTCGATGTAGGTGTAGTTCTTCTGGTATTCGCCGGGAGCGAAGTCGCTGCCGCCCTGGCGCCAGTTACGGTGGTCATCGGAGCTGGCGAATTTGTAGAACTGGCGCCCTTCGGCCAGGAGGCCGTCCCACAAGCCGCCGATCGTCGCGGCATAGAAACCTGTCCCGCCGTAGGTGCCGCCGCCCAGGGCGTTCCGGCTGAAGCCGCGGTCACCGGAGGTTTGGTGCCCCGGGGCGCCCTCGAAGCCGATAGCCACGTCCGGACCGGCGTCCATCCAGGCCCGGAAGTCTTCGATGAAGTAGGCGTGGGCGCGCTCCACGTGGGCCGGGACCACCCAGGCGTCGGCGATGCCGTTGTCCACCAGGGCTTGCATGAACCGGACCGCTTCGATGGCATCCAGCTTGGCGGACTCGCGCTCCTTAGTCACTTTACAGTCGCTCATCCCGCAAGGATAAATCAAGCCGTTGCTCTTTTCGAGGGGCCCCCAGCCGTAATGCGCGAGTACGCTGGGCTCACCGTTACGGCTGTTGTCGTCGTCGCCGCGATCAAAGCGGAATTCGAACTCGCTGATGGCGGTGGCTGTTCCGTCGTACTGGTGGATGGCCGTGGAGGTGTGCTCGTGGCCCGGCGGGTTCCACTCGAGGCCGTTGATGACGACCTTGTCGGGGTAGAGTGCGCGGGCTTTCAGGATGTCGGGGAACACGTAGTCCCGTAGGCCCTGCCAGCGCCACATATTCTGGTGGCCGCTACTCTCATTGTAATCGCCGAGGATCGGGTTAACGGGGTAGAAGGCGGGGTCGTCCCAGTAATTGCCGTTCCCATCACGGTTACGTTTGCCGCCGTGCTCGCTGTTGGCCCACCAGTGGAGGCCAAAATGGTTGTTTGCGGCCATGCTGTCGAAGAACTTGTGGCTGCCGTCGGTGTACAAGGTGTGCTGGTGGAAATCACCGGGCAGGTACTCCCCGGCAAGGGCCGGGGCGGCGGTTGCCAGGGCGGCGGCGCCGGCTATGAGCAGCGCTGTCTTCTTCATCTTAAAGCCTGGTCCGATACTTTTCTTGCGCATGACATTGTCCACTCTGAGAAATTGATGAGTATTGCCGCTTAATCTCTCTGCTCTCTTCCTTTTCCTCATTTTACTGCCTCCTTCGCCTGACTCCTTAATTTAGTTGAATGGCCACCAGTCAAGCATGGATCGGCCGGTGAATTGCCAAAAAAGGACCGGAAGGGGGAGGAGGGGGAACCTGCCGGTCCGGATGAAGAAGGATTGCCGATGGCAACCTGTTTTCATCTGCCGGCAGGGTAGTAGCCCGTTGTCAAGGGTGGGTTAAAAACAGATCAGGTAACGAAAAGAGGTGGGTGAAGGCAGGGTGAAAGTGGCTGGTCCGGCAGCAGGAGGGCCGAATCAATAATCGCTCAGGAATCCAGGCGTGATTTATACTCCTGAATTACCGTTTCTCGGTCCATTTTGGTGACAATCAGCTTCTTACGCAGGCTTAAATCATCCCAAGGGGGCTGCAGGCCGATCTCCCGGTCCCGTTTGCTTTTATCCTGATCCTCATAGGCCTTTATCTTTTCGCTGAAATGGGTGTCGTCTCCCATGAAGGCCAGCAATGGGCGCTCTTTTTGCTCCCGCCGCCGATTTTTGCCGGCCAGAACCGTGATCAGAAAGTCAGTGTATTCGAGGGATTGAGGGTTCCAAACCTCGTAACCATCCACATCATAATCGGCCAGCAGGACCGGCCAGAACTCTTCGGGGTGGGGGATGACAATCCCGGCGCCAATGCCGCGGGCCTCTTCGATAATCTCCGAGGTTCGGTAGAAAAAGTTAAGGGGAAAGGCGGCCTTGACATCCTGCTTGACCTGGCGCAGGAAAACCTGGGCCCGGTTGATGGTTTTGTTGTCGTAACCCCCCCGCAGGGTGTCGAGGAAGTTGCGAGCCAAGCGATTCTTGATCACATCCGGGGGGAGGGTGTCATAGTGCCGCTCCAGCAGGGTCTCCAGCTTGGCCGCCTGGGTGCGGACAAACTCGATGGTGCTGTCTTCGGCGCCGGTTTCCCGAGCGGCGCGATTGAGCCGCTCGGGGTCGGGTTTGGTGAGGGTAGCCAGCAGATCGAAAAGCTGGGAGGCTCTGTACTGAAAGGTATGCTCCAGGGCTCCCTGGAGCACTCCCGTCTTCTCCAGCCGATCTCGGTGAAAGTGGAGCAACAGCTGAACCTTGCGCTGGAATCCTCGGGAGTAGCAGTCAACCTCCACCCCGCAGTATTCGTCGTAGGCGGTAATCCGGTTGTGCTGGGTGGGGATGATCAGTTTCTCGATGGCCCGGGGGTAAAGGTGTTCCACCCGCTGCCTGATCAAGTCCATCTCCACGAATTCCGGGTGCCAATGGACGGCCAGCACACTTTTTTGACGGGGGAAGGTTTGGGGGGGAGCGGTGATTCGCTGCTGTTGCTCCGGGCTCAGTTCGACGCTGGTTATGGCGGCAAAGCGGGCCTCATCCTCGGGAGTGACTTCGGAGCTCTCCTCCAGGGGGGCGGGAGCCGAGATCTTCTTGCCTTTGATCAGTTTCATTGTGCGGTCCTGTTTTATCGGCGGCTCCAGTCCTTACCGGGCCTGTGGAGTGGGTTGTCCCATGGATAGCCACTATTATGCCAGGCTAGCGGTCCCGGGTTAGTTTTCGGTTATGTTTTGGTCAGTTTGTGGCGCATTTATCTAATCAAATACTGACCCGAGCATAACAGATCGGGGTTAAATGTTAAAGAACGCAAGTGGGTTGTGGGCGGCATAACCCGCTGTTGATGGATCAACGGCTTGCGAATATCTATTTGGTTTGCCGCCGGAGGGTTCCGGGGTGGAATCGGCCGGTGGGCGGACGATGTTTGACGAGGTGGAAAATGCGGCGCAAAACCCTGCTGGTGGTTGAGGATGAGGAGGATATACTGCAACTGTTAAGTTATACCCTGACCAAAGCGGGCTTCCGGGTGGTCCTGGCCCAGTCCGGCGAGGAGGCCCTGGAAAAACTCGGCGGCGAGCCCATCGACCTGGCCTTGCTGGACATGATGCTTCCGGGAATCAATGGCCAAGAGGTTTGTCAGGCCATCCGCCGGAGCGAAAGGCTAAAGAATATTCCGGTGGTGATGCTGACCGCCAAAAGCGAGGAGGATGATATTATCTGCGGCCTGGCCGGTGGCGCGGACGACTATGTGACCAAGCCTTTCAGTCCCCAAGTTCTGGTGGCTCGGCTCTTGGCCAACCTGCGGCGGCGAGGGGTTGTCGGTACCGAAGATGGTAATGAGCAGGCGGAACCGCTCCAGCTGGGAGATCTCTTTCTGGATCCGGCCCGTTTCGAGGCCACCGTTGGGGGCAAGCCGGTGGTGCTTACCCTCACCGAATTCGACATCCTGAAACTTCTGGCCCGTCGGCCTGGTTGGGTCTTTACCCGTCCCCAGATCATCGACGATGTTCGGGGCTACGAGTACAGCATCAGCCTGCGGACGGTGGATGTGCACATGTCCAGTCTGCGCAAGAAACTCGGGCCCGCCGGGAGAATGATCGAGTCGGTGCGGGGGCTGGGTTATCGTCTCAAGGCTTGATTCTGTCCCCCAGAGCCGACCGGCCTTTTGCGTTCAGGGCGAATCAGCCTTGCTCCCGCCGGGCAGGCAGAACGGCCAGACGGCAAAGCGGGTGGAAGGCTTGTGGCCGACCCCCAGGGCGCCCTTGTGAAGATAGAGGGCCCAGGCCCAGTCGGTTTCAAAATAGCTGCTGGTGGCCGACCAATAAACCTCCTGCAGATTGAGGAAGGGGTGGTCGGCCGCCAGGGCCGGGTGGTGACGGCTGCAATCCACCAGTGATTCCAGGGCGTTGATCGGGGGTAATCGCCAGTCGTGTTGGCCGCCGACTCTTTCCCGGCTCAACCGGGCCACCGCCGCCAGGGCCTGTTGCCAGCTCAGCGGCGTCTGGAAATGGTTGGCGTCCCGCAGCCAGATCAGGCCGGTGTGGCGGTCGCGGACCGTGGCGCCCTCCCGCAGAAAGCGGGGGGTGGGTGCGGGGACACCCTGGCGGAACTCTCCGTCCTGGCCGCTGCCCCGGCAGTCGATCACTCTGCCCTCCTGGTCATGGCAGAGGGTTTGCCCGGTGGCGGCGAGGATTGGGCTCCGGCCCCGCACCGGCCAGCAGAGATATTGCTGATCCTTGCGGCCGTAAAACATCCGGCCGCCCTCCAGGTGGATATACCAGGCGTAAGCGGGGTTGATGGCGGCGGTGGTGGAGGTCCAGTACCAGCCCAGGAAAAAGTTGCTGAAGGGATGGTCGTTGGGCAGGGCCGGTTTTCGGGCCTGGTAGCTGATCAGGCTGAGCAGCTCGCGGCGGTTGGGCAGCCGCCAGTCGTCATGGCCCAAGACCCGCGCGGAGTTCATGGCCGCCACCAGTTCCAGGGCTTCAGCCCAGCTGATCGGAAAATCGTTGGGGTTGGCGTTCCGGGTCCAGGTCAGACCGGTAAGGGTATCCCGCACCAGGCCGTCACCCGCCTGGAAGCGGGGGTGGGGCCAGGGCAGACCGTAACGGGTCTCCCCGTCCTGGCCGCTGCCCGAACAGGGGATCTCGTTCCCGTGGGTGTCGAAGCAACGCGCCAGGCCGGTGGCGACGGGGGTGACTCTGGAGCCGGTTTCGCTGAAGTTGTTCATTTGGGAACCATACCTTGATCGGGCCTGGGTCGGCAATCAGGCTTTTTCCGCTTGGTGTTGACATTCAATCTTGCCGTACCTACAATCGATAGTAACAAATTGGTGCTACAAAGTGATAAAAAAGGACAACAGGAGGTAAGTCATGCCCACCAAGGAAGAGCTGTGCCACAAGATCAAGGAGGTTTTCCCGGAGATCGGCTCCTGTGGTATTAATTTGAAGGTTGATTATGACGATTCCGAGAAGGCCTGGGTGGTTGACCTGAAAAAGGGCGACCATGAACTCAAGACCTACCTCGAAGAGCCCGAAGCCCAGCAGTGCATGGAGGGCAAGCAGTGCGTCTCGCTGGGCCTGCAGATCGGGCAGTTACGGAAAAATATCGAAGAGCTTTAACCGTTTGATCAGAGGCGCGGAGGCCGTAACTTCCGCGCCTTTTTGCTGTATTTAGCGGATGGAGCGGGTGAAGGGGAACACCTTGGTGAAACCGAGAATATCGGTGACCAGCAGCACGATGAAGACAAAGACCGACGCGCCCACGATGGTGCCGACCGAGGCTCCGGCGGGCAGGTGGTCGATCTCTTGGGCCAGCCGCGCCACCTCCGCGTCGGTCAGGGCGGCCACTCGGCTGCCGGCTTCCGCCGGGCTGATGCCGTGCCGGGCCAGGGCCAGCCGTACCTCGTCCCTCTCCAGGAACAGGGCCACCCGGGTCCGGGCTTCATTGCTTGCCTGAACCCCGAGGATCGCCTCAGTGCCGATCAGGCCGGCTTTCGCCGAATGGACACTCAGGTCCAGCAGGAAAAAGGCGGTGAGCAGCAGAAGGCAAAGAGGTTTGCCGAGATAACGGATCAAATTTCGCATTGTTTACTCCGTGGGATAAGTTACAGTGATGACGCCGGGCGGCAGGCTTATATGGAATCCGGCACAGCCTCAACTCTATCCAAAAGAGGGGTTGGCTGTCAAAGCAAATTTGATCTCCTTTTCCTGCCTTATATTCGCTCATCCTCCTCCTCCAGACCCAAATCGATAATTTCCGCCTCGGCGGTAGCGGGCTGGGGGGCGCAACTTTCCAGACGGCCGGCCAGTTTTTCCAGATCGGCCCGCAGTTCAGCCCGCAGCTGATGGTTCTGTTCGGCCAGTGTTTGCATTTCGGTGGCCATAAATTCGCGGAGGGCAGTGTAGCGCGAAGTTTCCTCCCGTTCGGCCAGTCTGCGCAGGGATTGCATCTCCTCGGCGGCGCGGCCCGCCCGGAGCAGGCCGCTCTGGCGGACATAGATGGCGTAAATCCAGCTCGGACCGGCCAGCAGGGCCGCGATCAACAGCATGATCAGCCCCAGGG
>DSDS01000183.1 GCA_011048585.1 Desulfurivibrio alkaliphilus
CAATAATACCATTTACGGCACGCAATTCCAGAGCTTTCCCGATGCGCACAATATGCTGGTCTGCGATATGTCTTCCGATATCCTTTCCCGTCCCCTGGATATCCGGCCCTTTGGTCTGGTTTTTGCCGGGGCCCAGAAGAATATGGGGCCGGCCGGGGTGACGGTGGTGATTGTCCGGGAGGATCTACTCGACCGGGCCCCGGCCAGCCTTCCCACCATGTTCAGGTACAAGACCCATGCCGACAAGAAGTCGATGTTCAACACCCCGCCCTGCTTCGCGATTTACGCCGTGGGGCAGGTACTCAAGTGGTTGCGTGATCTGGGGGGATTGGCGGCCATCGAGCGGATCAACCGGGAGAAGGCGGGCCTGCTTTACGACGAGATCGACGGCAACTCTTTCTACCGGGGCCATGCCCGCCCCGATTCCCGTTCGCTGATGAATGTCACCTTTAATCTACCCACCCCGGAACTGGAGGCGCAGTTTATCAAGGAGGCCACCGCCCAGGGCTTGGACGGCCTCAAGGGGCATCGTTCGGTGGGGGGGTGCCGGGCCTCGATCTACAACGCCTTCCCCCGTGAGGGGGTGGTGAAACTGGTTGAGTTCATGCGCGAGTTTGCCCGCAAAAACGGCTGACAATCCGGCATAATGGACTACCAGGGCACCCACCTCATCCGACCGCCCAGCGAGGCGGACAGCATCATCATGCAGGTGACGGTGGGCTGCTCCCACAACCGCTGTACTTTTTGCGCCACTTACAAGACGGAACGGTTTCGCCTTAAGGACGAAGCTACCATTGGGGCCGATCTGGACTTTGCCGCTCGCCACTGCCGCCGCCACTCCCGGATTTTTCTGGCTGACGGCGATGTCTTGGCCCTGTCGCAATTTAGACTGTCCAAGTTGCTGCGAGATATCCGCCGGCGGCTGCCCTGGGTGAAACGGGGTAAGGCTGTACGCCAACGCCAAGGCGATCCGCCATAAAACTCCCGAGCAGTTGCGGGAGTTGGCCGGCCTCGGCCTGGACCGGATCTATATGGGGTTGGAGAGCGGCCATGATCCCACCCTGGCCGCCATTGTCAAGGGGGCCGATGCGGCGGCGATGATTGCCGCCGCATCGGCGGTGCGGCAGGCCGGGATTTTTCTCTCGGTTACCGCTTTGCTGGGTATTGCCGGCCGTCGGGATTCCCTGGCCCACGCCGAGGCCACCGGGAGGGTGCTGGCGGCGATGCAGCCCAACCAGATCGGAATTCTCACCCTGATGCTGTTGCCCGGCACCCCCCTTTACCGGGAGGCGCAGGCGGGCTGTTTCGTCCTGCCCGATCAGGCCGCCCTGCTGCGGGAGCTGCGCTTGATGGTGGTCAACCTGGGGGATTGCCGCTGCCAGTTCCAGAGCAACCACCCCTCCAATTACCTTAGTATCAATGCCCGCTTGCCCAGAGACCGGGAGCAGGTGCTGGTCGCCATCGACCGGGCCCTGGCTGGAGAGACCGCCCTGCGTCCCGAATATCTTCGGGGTCTATAAGCATGTTAAAACCACCCCAACGGTGATGAACAAGATGGAAAAGATGGACCTGAAAAGCTTGACCCTGCCCGAGATGACCCAGTGGGTGATCGGGTTGGGCCTTAAGCCCTTCCGGGCCGGGCAGATTTTTGCCTGGCTTTATCGGCCGGGGTTTGATGATTTTGCCCGGATGACCGATATCGCCAAACATGTCCGGGCCCTGTTGGCGGAAAAGGCCGCCATCAGCCGGCTGGAAGCGGTCAAGGAGGAACGGTCCAAAGATGGCACGGTCAAGTTCGCCTTTCGCCTGGCCGATGGTCATTTGATAGAAAGCGTCTTGATTCCAGAGGAAAATCGGCACACTTTGTGTGTTTCTTCCCAAGTGGGTTGTGCCATGGGGTGCAGTTTCTGTCTAACCGGCACCATGGGCTTCAAGCGTAACCTGACGGTGGCGGAGATCGTCGGCCAGGTGGACAGCGCCCTGCTCTGGCTGCAAAGGCAGGCCGACGCGGGCGATGGTGAAGCCTCCTCCAGGATCAACAACCTGGTTTTCATGGGTATGGGGGAACCGCTGCTTAATTTCGATAACCTGATCCGCTCCATCCAGATTTTGATGGAGCAGCGGGGGCATGATTTCTCGGGCCGGCGCATTACGGTTTCAACCTGCGGAATTGTGCCTAAAATGAAGGAACTGGGTGAAAAAGTTCCGGTTAATTTGGCGGTTTCCCTGCACGCGGCCGACGACGAAACCCGTGATCTGCTGATGCCGATCAACCGCACCTACCCCTTGGAAGAACTGTTGCGGGCCTGCCGGGAATTTCCCCTCCCCCCCCGCCGGCGGATCATGATCGAGTATGCCATGCTCAAGGGGATCAATGACTCGGCCGCCGCCGCCCGCCTGCTGGTCAAAAAACTGCACGGGATCCGCTGCAAGATCAATATCCTGCCCTATAACGAAAACCCCTCCTTCCCTTACCGGCGCCCCGATGATGAAACCATCGAGACCTTCCGCCAGATTCTCCGTAAAGCCGGTCACACCACCCTGCTCCGCACCAGCCGGGGGGCGGACATTTCCGCCGCCTGCGGTCAGTTGGCCGGGGAAAAAGAGTAGACCTTGGAGATAATCCGGAGTATTGGTTGAGTGACGGGTGGATTGGGTCAGCAATGATTTAGACAGTCAAAGAAGACGGGGCGGCGGAGTGCTATCAAGCAAACAACTTCTTGAGTTGACCGGGGTATCGCGGGCCACTCTCAACAACTATATCGCTCTTGGCTTGTTGCCACGGCCAACGGTCAAACATCCCGGGGGGGACGCCAAGGCCCCCCGGTTGGGCTACTTCGATCACTCGGCCGTGGAGCTGATCAGGCAAGTGGGCGAACTCAAGCGCCAAGGGCGCTCCATGGCTGAGATCAGGCAGCTAATTGGTCAGTCCAAACCGTCACTGCGACTAACCCCGCTGGCCATCCTGGTGGCTGATCTCCAGGACTCTTCCCGCATTCGCGCCGAGTTACCGCCCCAGGAATATTTTGAACTACTTAATGAGTTTTGGGCCCTCAACGCCCCTATTCTCCGGCGCCTCCAGGCTATGCCCACCAAGCATCCCGGGGATGGTTTGGCCTCTTTTTTTCTGCCCCAAACCGATGGGGTCGACCACCGCTTCAGGGCCGTCACTTGCGCTGTGGCCTTGCGGGAAGCCATGGTTGACTTATCCTCGGGGTGGCGGCGGAGAAAAAACTGGTTTAATGACCTGCTGCTCAATATCGCCCTTCACGCTGGCGAAGAGTGGTTGGGAGAGGGGCAATCCGCCGGTGGCCCCGAACCGTGGCTACTGGGCGAGGCCCTTGAGCAGACCGCCAGACTGGCTGGATTCGCCCGCGACGGCGCCATCTGGAGCAGCAAAGCGCTTATCGCCGGGTTGCCCGATCCTGAGCGCCGCCGGCTTCGCTATGGGGTGCGCCGTTGCGCCCCTTCTGGAACCAGTACTCTGGTGCCCGAGACCTACGCCCAGCTTGCCCGGCTTATGGACTTAGACAGTCTAAACAATCAGGGGTTGGCCCCGGTGGCAACCCTGCCGATCACCGAGATTGTCGCTTTGCTTCCCGGACCGGCGGAGTAGCGCTCTGTAATCGTTCAGCAGCACCGCATCTTCGGGCGATCAACCAGGCTTACGTACACGGGGTACGCGGCGCTTGGCCGCTTGCCCGAACCTGCGGCACTGCTGAACGATTACAGCCCGTTAAATCGACAAGTTGTTGACCATGGTGAACGGATACAGCGCTCTTTACCGGCGGCGATCAGGCTGACGGGCCGTTCTTACCCGGCTTCAACGGTAGTTGCCAGTCGATGGGGGCTTTCCCGTGTTTTTGCAGAAAATGGTTGGCTTGGGAGAAGTGGCGGCAGCCGAAAAAGCCCCGGTGGGCCGAGAGGGGTGAGGGGTGAGGAGCCATGAGGACCAAGTGTTTGCGCCGGTCGATGAACGCTCCCTTTTTCTGGGCGTAGCTCCCCCAGAGCAGAAAAACCAGGTGTTCCGCCTCCTCGTTGAGCAGGTGCACAATCCGGTCGGTGAACTGTTCCCAACCCTTGCCCTGGTGGGAGCCGGCCATCCCCGCCCGGACGCTCAGGATGGCGTTGAGCAGCAGCACCCCTTGCTCGGCCCAGCTTTGCAGGAAACCGTGTTCGGGGATGACGAAGCCGACATCTTCCTTGAGCTCCTTGTAGATATTGAGCAGGGACGGGGGAATGGCGGTACCGGGCCGAACCGAGAAACAGAGGCCATGGGCCTGGTTGGGGCCGTGATAGGGATCCTGGCCCAGGATCACCACCTTGACCTGTTCAAAGGGGATCAGGTTAAGGGCGGCAAACATCTGGGGCCCCTGGGGATAGATGGTCTTGCCGGCAGCCAGTTCCGCCAGCAGAAAACTCTTCAGGTTAAGCATATAGGGCTGGGAAAACTCGGGCAGCAACCGCTTTTTCCAGGAATCTTCCAGTTTGATTTGGTTGGCTTGGCTCATCTTGGCGATTCGGCCTATGGTTAAACCCTGCCGGGGGGAAAGATGGCGGCGGCCTCACGTATCCGACCGTGCAGTTTATGGTCGATGAATTCCGCCGCCAAAGGGATCATGTCGTCGAGATAGTTTTCAATCTCTACCGGGGTGGCGGTGGTCAGGGTCTGACAAAATAGACACTTGCGCTCTCCTCCTCCCGTGGAGGGGAGGCCGAAATCTTCCAACACGTGCCTGGTAATCTGTTGATCGTCGAAGTCGTCGAAGACCGGGAAGATGGTGCGGATACCAAAACGGGCCGAGAGTTCGGCGATCTTATCCATGAAGATCGGAGTCTGTTCGGGGTAGTAGTCCTGCCGCCGGGCATAACCGGTGGCCAGCAGCGGCACCAGGTGTTCAACACAATAGAGAATCGCCTTGGTGTGCATCCCGATTTTGCAGGCCACGCAGACCAGGTTTTTGCCATTGTAGCGGGGCATCAGCTCCTCAAAACGGTCCAGCCACAATCCCTGGAAAAGGCGACCCATGTCCAGCTCCATCATTTCAGTATCCGGCATGGTTTCGGGCCGATTAACCTTGGTGGCGAGAATCCGGCGGGCGGTGTCGAAGCGTTCGCGGGGAAAATTGTGAAAACGGCTCATGCCGTTGAGCATATGCAGCAGATGGATCTTGACCGGTCGGGGCAGCTCCGGGTGGTGGCCCACCGCGGCCAGGGCGTAAACGGCCAGGGAATCGGTGCCGCCGGAGAAAAGAATCGCCAGCTCCTGCTTGTTCATACCTGCTCCCTATCGTTGCTCTTTATTTGGTGAAGCATCAGTTTCAGTTGAAAGTACTTTATTTGACTACTCGATAATGGCAGAACAGTTCACCCCCGGTGGTTGGCCGACAGTTCAGCAATTCCAGGTCCAGAAATGGTGTTCCCAGGGGTTGGGGACCGCTGACCAGGGTGGCGGCGCTCCGATCCCCCGAAAGTTTGGGGGTGATGGTGACCAGCAGCTCATCCACCAGGCCTTGGCGTAGAGCCTGGTAGTTAAGCCCCGCCCCACCCTCGACCAGCAGCTGTTTAACCCCCCGCCCGGCCAGGAAATCCCAGGCGGCCGCCAGGGATAAAACCCCATCTTTTTCCGGAATAATAACAAGTTCGGCGTGAATAGCGCTTAACTCCTTGAGGTGTTTGGCCCCCCTCTCACCGGTGAAGATCAGGGGGGGCGGGCCGGTTTGAAAGATTTTCCGTCCGGTTGCCGGCACCCTTCCCGAAGCGCTGACCAAGGCCCTGATTCGCCCTATCGGCCATTGACCTTGTGGACCCCGCATCTCCACATCCTCGGCCCGCAGGGTCCCGGCGCCCATCACCCCGGCCTGACTTTTGGCCCGCATCTCCTCGAGAAATCTCCGATCTTCCGGGCTACCCAGGCCGGCGGGGCTGATCCGCCCGCAGAGGGTCATGGCCGCGATCAACAGAGTTTTCATCGGCCAGGCTCGGTCTGCCGGTTGCGGCGGGGGTAAGACATGGTTTCTCCCAGGCCTTCTTGGCTGTTGTTGCTTTTAGACGCGCGTCCCGGTATCTTGCTGAGGATATGATCGCCCCGGTAATTTTGGGGTCCCGGTAGATGCCGCTGTGTGTAACTGCCAAGAAGATAGCAAGAGCCCCCATGACCCCGCAAGCTCAAATCCAGCAGATCTTGCTGATCCAGATCGATCAGGATGATTTGCAGTTTCGCTTTTCCCCTCTGGCTCCGGTTCTGGAGGATGATTCTCCTCTGGCGGACAGTGTGCGCCGGGTGGGGATTCTCCACCCGCCCATACTCAGGAAAAGGCTGGATGATCGCTATCTGGTGATCTCCGGCCACACTCGGGTACTGCTGGCGGCCCGGATTCTGGGCTTGGGCTCCCTGCCCTGTCTGGTGCTGCCTGCATCCTGCGACGATCCCCTGGCTCTGGAGGTGGCCTTCGAGGCCCTTTGCGCCCGTCGGGTGCCGACCCCCATGGAGGTGGCTATTTTTTGCCATCGGATCGCGGCGCATCTGGCAATCGAGGAGATCGCGGTCCGATTTCTTCCCCGGCTGGGCTTACCCCCCACCCCCTTTCTGGTCAGGCAGGCCATCGGTCTGGCCGAAATCGAGGAACCCTTTGCGGTGGCAATCCACCAAGGCCGTCTGCACGAAGCGGTGGGCCGGGAACTCATGGATCTGCCGCTGCCCGATCGCCTGGCTCTGTTTGAACTGATCGATCTGCTGCGGTTGAGCGTTGGCAACCAGAGGAAGCTGGTTGCCGGCTGCCGGGAGCTTTCGGGGCGGGAAAACGTCTCCCTGCGTTCGATTTTGGGTAGTGTTGAAATCCGCGATATTTTAGATCATCAGGAGATGAATATTCCCCAGAAGAGCGCCGCGTTAATGCGCTATCTCACGGCCCGGCGCTTTCCGCAACTGACGGCGGCAGAAGCCGAGTTTGAGCAATTCCGCCGGGGGCTTAACCTGCCCGATAACTTCACCCTGGAGGCGACGCCATCCTTCGAGGATGACCGCCTGCGCCTGACCATCACCCTTGCCGGGCGCCGGGAGCTGAGCCAACGGCTCCCCGCCTTGCTGGCCGGCGCCCGTTAACCCTTGCCAACCTACCCTTCACCGACAGGTAACTTTGATGAATGAACTGACCTTGATCCAGAAAATCGCGGTTTGGGCCCTGCCCCTGCTCTTTGCCATCACCGTCCATGAGGTGGCCCACGGCTGGATGGCTCGTCGGCTGGGCGACTCCACCGCCCACCTGCTGGGCCGCCTCACCCTTAATCCTGCCAAGCATATCGACCCGGTGGGGACCATCCTGATTCCGGGAATTCTGCTGTTGCTGGGGGGCTTTATCTTCGGTTGGGCCAAGCCGGTACCGGTGGATTGGCGCAATCTGCGTGATCCCCGCCGGGATATGATGCTGGTGGCCGCCGCCGGTCCTCTTTCCAACCTGGTGATGGCCATCGGTTGGGGGATCGTCATGAAGATCGGTCTGGTTCTGGTCGAAGGCACGCCGATGCTGGGCATGCCGCTGGTTTATATGGGTGGGGCGGGAATCTTCATCAACTTAATCCTGATGGTGCTCAACCTGCTGCCCATCCCCCCCCTGGATGGCAGTAAAATCCTTTCCGGCCTGCTCCCGCCCCAGTTGGCCATGCAGTACAATCGCCTGGAGGGGGTCGGTTTTTTTATCCTGCTGGCCCTGCTGGCCACCGGCGTGCTGGGCAGCATCCTCGGGCCGCCCATCTATGCCCTGCGCCGCCTGATCTTCGCCCTGCTTGGCCTGTAAGCATTCTTTTTGTAATCGTTCAGCAGCACCGCATCTTCGGGCGATCAGCCAGGCTTACGTACACGGGGTACGCGGCGCTTGGCCGCTTGCCCGAACCTGCGGCACTGCTTAACGATTACAGCCCGTTAAATCGA
>DSDS01000062.1 GCA_011048585.1 Desulfurivibrio alkaliphilus
AGCGGCATGGATCTGATGATGGCCGCCAAGCTGGCCGAATGTCAGTCCAAAAAACCCGAGGAACGGGAAATTTTCCTGGTGGAGGGAGATTCCGCCGGCGGCAGCGCCAAACAGGGGCGGGACCGGGTTTTCCAGGCCATTCTGCCCTTACGCGGTAAAATTATGAATGTGGAGAAGGCCCGCTTCGACAAGGTGCTGGCCAGCGAGGAGATCAAGCAGATCATCGCCTCCTTGGGCACCGGGATTGGGCGGGAGGAGTTTGATATTGAAAAGCTGCGCTACCACAAGATCATCATCATGACCGACGCCGACGTGGATGGGGCCCATATCCGGACCCTGCTTTTGACCTTCTTTTATAGGCAGATGTTGCCGTTGGTTGAACAGGGCCGGGTCTTTATCGGCCAGCCGCCCCTTTATCGGCTCAGCCGGGGGAAAAAAGAGCAGTTCTTCCTCGATGATGAAGAACTGAACCGTTTTCTTTTCAAGCAGGCCAGCGAGACGATCAGTGTGCGCGCTGATGATGGCCGGGTCATCGAGGGTGAGGCCCTGGTTGCCCTGCTGCGGGATCTCTCCAACTACCAGCAGCTGGTGGACTATCTGGAGCGGCTCAATCTCTGGGAGGAGCTGCTGCGCTATCTGGTGGAGGAGGATATCCACTCCGCCGACCAGTTCGAGAATGAAAATCTGCTGGGGGAATTGCACCAGCGGTTGAGCGGAGGCCAGTTTATTCTGGGCAACATCCGGCCCTGCCGCTGGCGGCCCAGCTGTTATGAGTTTGATGTGGCGGTTAAAGATAAGGCTCATCTCTTGACCACCATCGGCCCCCAGATCCCCTTGATGCCGGAGTATAGGGCGGTGTTGAGTCAGTATCCCAAGATCAGCTCCCTGTTGGGAGAGAGTTTTACGCTCTTGGTGAAAAACCAGGAGTTGGCCGTCGCTTCCTGGCGGGAGCTGTTGACGGTGATCCGGGCCGAATCGTTCAAGGGCAGCTCGCTCCAGCGCTATAAAGGTCTGGGTGAGATGAATCCGGAACAGTTATGGGAAACCACCATGAATCCGGAAAACCGGATTCTATTGCGGGTTAACATCGAGGACGCGGAAAAGGCCGACGAAATCTTCACCACCCTGATGGGGGACAAGGTCGAGCCTCGCCGCGAATTTATTCAGGCCAACGCCCTGGAAGTCTCCTCTCTGGATATTTAATTAGAAACGGAAAATTAAACAGTTATGACTGAAGAGACCAATAACTCTCCCACCATCCCCGTTGATAGTCCGTCCATCTCCATCGAGAGGGAGCTACGCAAATCCTACCTCGATTACGCGATGAGCGTCATTGTCGGTCGGGCCCTGCCCGATGTTCGTGATGGCCTTAAACCGGTGCATCGCCGGGTTCTTTTTGCCATGCGGGAGCTGAATAACTATCACAACCGTCCCTTTCTCAAGTCGGCCAGGATTGTCGGTGATGTAATCGGTAAGTATCATCCCCACGGCGACTCGGCGGTTTACGACACCCTGGTGCGGATGGCCCAAAGTTTCTCCATGCGCTATCCCCTGGTGGATGGCCAGGGCAACTTCGGTTCGGTGGATGGGGATCCACCGGCGGCCATGCGTTATACCGAGGCGCGGATGACCAGGATCGATCAGGAGATGATCAGCGACCTGGAAAAAGAGACGGTGGACTTCATCCCCACCTATGACAACTCGATGAACGAACCCCAGGTCTTCCCGGCCCGGATTCCCAACCTGCTGGTCAACGGCTCTTCGGGAATAGCGGTGGGGATGGCCACCAATATTCCCCCCCACAACCTGCGGGAGGTGATCGACGGTCTTATCGCCCTGATCGAGGATCCCAACATCACGGTCAGCGGCCTGATGGAGATCATCACCGGGCCCGATTTCCCCACCGGCGCCTTTATCTGCGGGCGGGCCGGGATTCGCGAGGCTTATGAGACTGGACGCGGCTCCCTGCTGATCCGCTCCCGTACCCATATCGAAAAACAGAAGAGTGGCCGGGAATCGATCATCATCACCGAGATCCCCTTCCAGCAGAATAAAGCCTCCCTGATCGAGAAAATCGCCCTGCTGGTCAAGGAGAAGAAGATCGAATCCATCTCCGAGGTCCGCGATGAATCCGACCGCCAGGGGATGCGGATCGTCCTGGAGTTGAAGAAGGATGAGATCGCCGACGTGGTACTCAATCAGCTCTACAAGATGACCCCCCTGCAGAAAAGTTTCGGGGTGATTCTGCTCTCCATCGTCAATATGCGGCCGGAGATCCTTAATCTGCGCCAGATTCTGGAACATTTCCTGCTCCACCGCAAGACCGTGGTTTACCGGCGCACCGCTTTTGATTTGCGTAAAGCCGAGGAGAAGGCCCACATCATGGAGGGACTCAAGATCGCCATCACCAATCTGGACGAGGTGGTGGAACTGATCAAGGCCTCGGCCAATCCCCAGGAGGCCCGGGAGGGGTTGATGAGCCGCTTCGAGCTCAGCGCCATTCAGGCCCAGGCCATCCTTGAGATGCGGCTCCATCGCCTGACCGGCCTGGAGCGGGAAAAGATCATCGAGGAGTATGAGGCCCTGATCAAGGAGATCACCTGGCTGCGGCAGGTGCTGGCCGATGAAGCCTTGGTGATGAAGATCATCCGCGAGGAGTTCGAGGCGATCAGGGAGACTTACGGCGATGAGCGGCGGACCGAGATCATCGAGGCCCCCGACGAGATCCTGCCCGAGGATATGATCGCCCGCGAGGAGATGGTGGTCACCGTCACCCACGCCGGCTACATCAAGCGCAATCCGGTGGATCTCTACCGTTCCCAGCGCCGGGGCGGCAAGGGGATTCGCGGGGCCGGCACCACCGAGGAGGACTTCATCAGTTGGATGCAGGTGGCCTCCACCCACGATACCCTGCTCTTCTTCACCAACAAAGGCCGGGTTTTCTGGCGCAAGGTTTATGAAATTCCCCAGGCCGGCAGGACCGCCCGGGGCAAGGCGGTGGTCAACCTGCTCGATCTCGGGACGGAGGAGAAGGTGGCCGCTATCCTGCCGGTGGCCTCCTTCGAGGTGGCTGAAGGCGAGGCTTGCAATATCCTGATGGTCACCAAGAAGGGGGTGGTCAAGAAGACCGCCTTGAGCGAATTCAGCCGCCCGATCCGCCGGGGCAAGATCGCCCTGACCATCCGCGAGGATGACGAAATCCTGGCCGCGACCCTGACCAACGGCCATAACGAGGTGCTGCTCCTCTCCCGTCGCGGGATGGCGGTACGCTTCAGCGAGGATGACGTGCGGACCATGGGCCGCACCGCCAGCGGAGTGCGAGGGATAAATTTGGCGCCCGAAGATGAGCTGGTGGGGGTCCAGGTTCTTTCCGGTGATTCGGAATCCACCATTTTGGTGGTGTGTGAAAATGGTTACGGCAAGCGCTCCCGGGTGGAGGAATTCAGGTTGATCCGCCGGGGCGGCAAGGGGGTAATGGCGATCAAGGTCAGCGCCCGCAACGGCCAGGTGGTGGGGATGCTCCAGGTTTGCGACGACGACCAGATCATGATGATTACCAATCGAGGCCAGATCATCCGGATGCCCATGAGCGATCTGCGGGTGATCGGCCGCACCACCCAGGGGGTGAGGCTGTTTAACCTGGACAAGGAGGAGAAGGTGGTGGCTCTGGATCGCCTGGCGGAATCGGTCTCCGGTGACGATGAGAGCAAACTTGAGCTTGAGAATGGTGATGAGTAGGGAGGGTGATTGGAGCCGGGTGGCGGTGATTGGGGCCGGAAGCTGGGGGACCGCCCTGGCCGGGGTCTTGGCCCGCAAGGGTTACCGGGTTCCCCTCTGGAGCCAGACCCCGGTCCGGGTGGAAGAACTGATTCGGGAGCGGGAAAACCGGGCCTATCTGCCGGGATTCCATCTCGGGGAAAATATCGAGCCCGGCAGTGATCCGACCCTGGTCAGGGGCTGCGAGGCGGTGGTGATGGCGGTGCCCTCCCACGGTTTTCGGGCGGTTTTTAAGCGGATTATTCCCCATCTTGAGCCCGGCAGCGCCATTATCTCCGCCGCCAAGGGGATTGAAAACGACTCCCTGCTGACCATGACCGGGGTGATGGCCGAGGAGTTGGCCCAGTGGCCTAAACTGAATTGCCGCCTGGGAGTGCTGGCCGGTCCCAGCTTTGCCCGGGAGGTGGCTGAAGGGCTGCCCACCGCTGTCACCGTGGCCGCTGCTGACCAGGAGACCGCCCGTTTTTTTCAGCAACTCTTCTTTACCCAGCGCTTCCGGGTTTACGCCGGCGCCGACCTGATCGGTCAGGAGCTGGGCGGGGCCCTGAAAAACATTATCGCCATCGCCGCCGGAATCAGCGACGGGTTGGGTTACGGCACCAACTCCCGAGCCGCCCTGATCACCCGGGGCCTGGCCGAGATCACCCGACTGGGGGTAAAAATGGGGGCCCAGCCCCTAACCTTCTCCGGCCTGGCCGGGCTGGGGGATCTGGTGCTGACCTGCACCGGCGATCTCAGCCGCAACCGCACGGTGGGGCTCAAACTGGGGCGGGGGATGAAAATCGGCGAAATTCTGGGGGAAATGCGGATGGTGGCCGAGGGGGTCAAGACCACCCGTTCGGCCCGGGCCCTGGCCCGGCGGATGGGGGTTGAGATGCCGATTCTGGAAGAGGTTTACCTGGTGCTTTATGAAGATAAATCCTGCCGGGAGGCGGTCCGTGACCTGCTGGCCCGGGAGGGCAAAGAGGAGTTGGGTTAGGTGAAGAAGTTGGAAAAGCTGACCGGCACCGTCAAAGCCGCCGGTTGAGCAGCTAAATTGGGTCCGGGGGACCTGGACCAAATTCTGGCAGGGATGAACTTGCCCCACGATCCCCGCTTGCTGGCCGGAATCGGGGGTGGCGAGGACGCCGGGGTTTATCGGCTCAACGACGAAACCGCCCTGATTCAGACGGTGGATTTTTTCACCCCCATCGTTGATGATCCCTACCTATTCGGCCGGATAGCCGCGGCCAACGCCCTGAGTGATGTCTATGCCATGGGCGGCACCCCCCTTTTGGCCATGAACCTGGTGGCCTTCCCTATTCGCAAGATGGATTGCTCGGTTCTGAAGGAGATTCTGCGGGGAGGGCTGGATACCCTCAACGAGGCCGGCGCCCTGCTGGTGGGCGGCCACTCCATTGAGGATGAGGAGATCAAGTATGGTCTTTCCCTCACCGGCACTGTCCATCCCGGTCGGGTGCTACTCAACTCCGGGGCCCAACCCGGGGATCATTTGCTCCTTACCAAACCGGTGGGGACCGGTATCCTGGCCACCGCCATCAAAGGGGGCATGGCCGGGGCCGATCTCGAGAAGATGATCGGCCAGGTGATGGCTCTGCTCAACCGCGAGGCCGCCCAGGTCATGGTTACCTCCGGGGCCCATGCCTGCACCGACATCACCGGTTTCGGCCTCCTGGGCCATCTGTACGAGATGGCCGCCGCCTCCGGGGTGGCGATCAACTTGAACGCCAAGGCGGTTCCTATTCTGCCCCAAGCCCTCCATTTTGCCGGTATGGGGATCATTCCCGAGGGGGCTTACAAGAACCGTGAATACTATCGCCGGCATCTCCGCTCCACCCTGGGGGAAAACGATCCCCTGGAGATGGCCCTTTACGACCCCCAAACCTCCGGCGGCCTGCTGATCGCCGCCCCCCCCGCCACCATTGCCAAGATCGCGGCCCGTCTGGCCAAACGCCACTACCCCCTGGACTTCGGGATCATCGGGGAAGTGCTTCCCGGCCCCGCCGGAATTATCCACCTTACCTGATTTTTTTTCTCAATCCACCCCCTCTTGGTGATACGCTGTTCCTGAAAAAGGGAGATGGTCAGGTTTCTGTTTTTTTATATTGACATATCGTTATGTTTAGACATATAAACGGAACTTATATTGCTTATGATGGGGATTGGGTCCGGCGGCATGGGTCGCCGACCCTTATAGGGGTGGTCCCCGTGTGGGGGGTTGCCACCGGGTAATAAATCTTTGGCAATTGAGAGGAGGAGAGAAGATGAAGAAAACGTTCAGTATGTTGGCCCTAACCGGTCTTTTGGCCTTGCCGGGGGCGGGAGAGGCGGCGAGTCTGGAGAGCGAGATCGCCGATTTGAAGCGGCAGCTGGCCGAGCAGCAGGCCCAGCTTGATGCCCTGGACCAGACGGTCTGGCACGATATAGGCACCCGCTTCCACTGGTCGGGAGATTTCCGCAGCCGCTATGATTACTACAGCCGGGACCGTTACACAGCCGACAATCATAACGCCACGGTGACCGAGAAGAACGATAGCCTGATGACCAACCGCTTGCGCCTCAATATGTACGCCCGGGCTCTGGATAATGTCGAGTTTGTCGGTCGGCTGGCGATGTTTAAGGCCTGGGGGATGCAGAATGCCCCAGCCGACGAAGCCGGTTTCTTCGGTGGTAATCCGGCCATGGACGGCAACTCCGGCCGGCGCGTAGACGACAATAAACTGTTGGTGGACCGGGCCATTGTCAACTGGAACAATATCGCCGACACCAACTTCTGGTTTTCCATCGGTCGCCGTCCCACCACCGATGGGCCTCCCAGCCAGCTCCGCCTAAACGAAGATCGCCGGCTGGCCACCCCGGTTTCATACATGGACTGGCCCTTCGACGGTCTGACCGTGGGCTACGCCTATGACCGGCTGTTCAACTTCCTCGATCTTCCCGGTCGGGTTCGCTTCTGCTATGGTCGCGGTTTCGAGGCCGGTCTGGGCAGCAACACCATCAAGGATACCGATTTCATGGGGATCAGCTGGGATATTCATAATCAGGGCGATCGTTTTGTCTACCTGCAGTCCTATATTGCCCTGGATGTGTTCAACTATCCTGATTTGTCAGATGGTCTTATTAATGTGGAAATGGCCGGTGATCCCGAGGATCCAACCGATAATGGCCCAATGGGCCCCCGTGACAACATCGGCGACATCTACCACACCTCCGCCCTCTATATGGACAAGGTGCAGAGCGTGAACTACTTCATCGCCGGCGGCTGGAGCCGGACCGATCCCAACCAGAACGGGATGTTTAACGACCCGATGGCGTCTGCCAAAAATACCAGCTCGGAAAACGGTTATTCCATTTACGTGGGTAGCCGTTATGATATTCCCAAATCCCAGTTCAAGGTGGGCCTGGAGTATAACTACGGCAGTAAATACTGGATCGGGATGAGCCCCGGCCATGATGAGATCTACGCCTCCAAGCTGGCCACCCGCGGTCATGTTTATGAGATCTACGGGATCTACGATATCCCCGGTCGTCAGGTTTCCCCCCTGGGTAACGCCTTTATCCGGGTGGGCTACCAGCACTACCGCTACAACTACACCGGTTCACTGGACTGGAACGTAAAACCCTATGATATTGACAGTGCGGCGGATCGGCAGCAGGCCGCCATGCTTGGCCTGTTGATGGCGGAAAAAGCCGATCAGGTTTATGTTACCTTTGAGGTTAAGTTCTAATTTCAGGTGGAATTTGTTTGCTCTCCGGACTCGACCCGCTTGCCCAACCGGCGGTGGGTCGGGTCCGGGGTTGGCCATAAAAGGATTGACCGGGGCAGACCAACCCAGCCACCATGGACTATCTCTTCATCACACTGGTTGCCGGCGGCGCCATGCTCCAGCTGGCCTCCCTTATTCTGGTCAGAAAACTGATCCGGGAGCTTCCCCGGCCTTACCTCCGCACGGGCTGGAAAATTCTCAGCGTTTTCATCCTCTTCTTTTTTGCCAGTTACCTGAGTTACCTCTTTTTTCTCCAGACCAAAACCGACGCGCTCCGCACCATTGATCTGCTGGTGCCTTCCATCCTCTTTTTTGGCGCGGTTTTTGTGCTGGTGGCCAACCTCCTCTCCCTGAAAACCACCCTGGAC
>DSDS01000146.1 GCA_011048585.1 Desulfurivibrio alkaliphilus
CTAAAAAGCCCCTGCCAGAAGAATTTTATGTTGCCGTCGTCCCGGCGGCGGGGAGGTTCTTTGGCCAGATTTTCCGCCAGGCGGACAAAGGTGCGGGAGGAGGGGGCGTCGGGGAAGAGGTCGCTGACCAGGCGCTGGCCGCGGACGGCCAGGGGCAGTTTGCTGTCGTGGGGGATATGGCCGATATAATCCAGCGACAGGGTGTCCAGGAAGCGGTCCACCACTATGCTCAATTTGCGGTAGACCGCCAGGGCCTCCTTCTCCGAGCGGGCCTGGTTGATCAGGCAGCGAAAACTCTTGATGTCGTGGCGGCTGCTCAGCACCTTGATCAGGGCGTAGGCATCGGTAAGGGAGGCGGGTTCCGGGGTGAGGACCACCACCCGCTCCTGGGCCGCCAGATTGAAGTAGATCACGTTATTGTTGATCCCGGCGGCGGTGTCGATCAGCATGATGTCGACTTCCGTCTCCAGGACCTCCATCTCGGAGAGAAAGTAGAGGCGCTGGTTTTCATTGAGATCGGCCAGTTCCATGATTCCCGAACTGGCGGGCAGAATTCTGATCCCGGCCGGTCCCTCGATCAGAATCTCCCGCAGCTCCTTTTCGCCGGTGAAGACATGGTGCAGATTGAATTTGGGGGTCAATCCCAGCAGAATATCGACGTTGGCCAGGTTGAGGTCGGCATCCAGGACCAGCACCCGCAAACCGCGCCGGGCCAGGTTGTAGGCCAGGTTGGTGACGATATTGCTCTTGCCCACCCCGCCCTTGCCGCTGGTGACGGAGATCACCCGGGGAGGATTGGGGCCGCCTCCTCCCTGGGGTCGTTTGGCCTCGGCCGGTCGGCGCATCATCTTTTCAAGTGTTTGTGCTTGGGTCATTAGCCTGTTTCCGGTTTATGGTTTTATTGCAGCCAGCCCGCGGCCTGATTGACGCTTTGCTGGCTGGTCATGGCCGCTTCCCAACCGCGTCCGAACAGGGTTTTCAGAAAATCCTTGGTGGCGGGCAGAAAATCTTCCGGCACTTTTTGGCCGGTGCAGAGGCAGGCGATGGGCAGTTCGGCCCGGGCCATCTGCTGGCAAAGGGCGGCATAGGCGCGGGTTTCGTCGAGTTTGGTTAAAATTGCCGCCGGGATCCCCAAGGGGCGGTAAGCGGCGATAATATGGTTGATATCCTCTTTTTTGGCGGTGGCGCTCAATACCAGGTAGGGCATAATTTCGGCGTGGGGCGAGAACCAGCGGTGCAGCTCCGGGATGTGGCTTTCATCGAAGGGGCTCTTGCCGGCGGTGTCGATGATGATCAGGTCCTTGTGGCGGTGCTTGTGCAGGGCCCTGGCCAGGTCCTGCTCCCGGAGGGCGACCTCACAGGGGAGTTGCATGATTCTGGCGTAGGTGCGCAACTGTTCGGTGGCTCCAATCCGGTAGCAGTCCATGGAGAGGAGGGCCACCGAGGCGTTTTCATGGAGGCTGAACCAGGCGGCGATCTTGGCGGCGGTGGT
The DNA here is from genome assembly GCA_011048585.1 of Desulfurivibrio alkaliphilus. Taxonomy (GTDB): domain Bacteria; phylum Desulfobacterota; class Desulfobulbia; order Desulfobulbales; family Desulfurivibrionaceae; genus Desulfurivibrio; species Desulfurivibrio alkaliphilus_A. Next base: position 1,493 of record DSDS01000146.1, read on the forward strand.
GGTTTTGCCCACCCCGGTGGGGCCTACCAGGGCGATCACCAGGGGGCCGGCCCCCCGCGGGCCGAGATCGAGGGAGCGCACGTTAAGCTGTTCCAGGATCTGATCGCGCCAGGAGGCCACCTCCTCAGGCCGGGGCCGACCGTTTTTGCCCTGGGGCGAATGGGGCGCGGAGGAGGTTGGGCTTGGCGTGGGCCGGCGAGGTGTCGGAGAAACCGACAGGGGGTCGGCTTCTTGACGCTCTCCGCGCCAGGTCCCGAAACGCTGCTGGAGCAGGCGGGCTTCCCGGCTCAAGTTAACACCCGCCGCCGGGGAGTCATCCGGCGGCAGGGCCCTCGGGGCGAGGGGGGCTGGTCGCCGGCTCTGGCGTGGAACCGGTCTGGCCGGTGGCGCCGCGGGCGAGCCGGCGGCTATCGTCTCCTCCAGATCAAAATCCACCGCCGCCACCACCTCGACCCAGGAAGCGGTCCGGCCGTAGCCGGGCGCGCCGCTTTCCGGCCTGACGGTGCGGGTGGAGAGGATGACCGCCTCGCTGCCCAGCTCCTCCTTGACCAGGGCCAGGGCACTCTTGGTGTTGGGAGCCTCAAAGCGCTTAACTTTCATGGTGTCTGTTTACCGTTACCTTTTGGGGTTGATCTCCACCGTCCCCAGGGATCTGATCCTGGTCTGGGTGGTGACCTCGTTATGCGAGAGCACCATCACCTGGGGCATGAATCGTTCCAGCAGGCGGCGGAGGTGGCGGCGAATGGCGGGTGAGGTCAGAATGATCGGCTGATACCCTTCGCCGGCCACCCGGTCGGCGGCCTGCTGAATCTGTTCAAGCAAATGCTGTGCCAAATTGGGCTCCAGGTTGAGGAAAACTCCCTGGTCGGTCTGCTGCAAGGACTCGCGGATCAGATCCTCGGTCTTGGGAGCCATGGTCAGCACCGCCAGTGAGCCCTGTTCGTCCAGATAGACGCCGGTAATGGAGCGGGCCAGTTTCTGGCGCACGAATTCGGTGAGCAGGTCGGGGTCTTTGCTGCGGCCGGCGTGGTCGGCCAGGGTCTCGCAGATGGTGAGGAGATCGCGTAGAGAGACCCGCTCCCGCAACAGGTTCTGCAAGACTTTTTGCAGGCCGCCCAAGGGCAACAGGCCGGGAACCAGCTCCTCCACCACCTTGGGATGGGTTTTGGCCAGGTTGTCCAGCAGCTTCTGGGTGTCCTGGCGGCCCAGCAGTTCATCGGCGTGGCCGCGCAGCACCTCGGTGAGGTGGGTGGCGATCACGGTGGCGGGATCAACCACGGTGTAGCCGGCCACCTGGGCCTCTTCGCGCTTCTCTTCGTTGATCCAGGTGGCCGGCAACTGGAAGGCCGGCTCGGTGGTGGGAATCCCCTCGATCTCCCGTTTGGCCGCGCCCGAATCCATGGCCATCAGATGGCCCATCATCACTTCGCCCCGGGCTACCTCCACCCCTTTGAGCCGGAGGAGATACTCATCGGGTTTCAGTTGCAGGTTGTCGCGGACGTGGAGCGGCGGCACCAGAATGCCCATATCGATGGCGAACTGGCGGCGGATGGCCCTAATCCTTTCCAGCAGGTCGCCCTGCTGATTTTCGTCCACCAGGGGAATCAGGCCGTAGCCTACCTCCAGCTCCAGAATGTCCAGGGGCAGCAGCGCCTCCACCGCCTCCGGCGAGCCGGGGTCGGGGGCGGCGGCCTTCTGCTGCCCCTTCTCCTCGGCCTCCTGGTCCCTGGCTTCGCCGGCGGAGCGCTGGTAGGCCAGCCAGGCCATGCCGCCCATTATGCTGCCCAGCAGCAGGAAGGGCAGGGTGGGCAGGCCCGGCACCAGGCCCAGCAGCATGACGATTCCCGAGGAGACCCCCAGGGCCTGGGGCTGCATCCCGAACTGGCGGGCGAACTCCTTGCCCATGCTCTGTTCCGAGGCGGCCCGGCTGACGATGATACCGGTGGAGGTGGAGATCACCAGGGCGGGAATCTGGTTGACCAGGCCGTCGCCGATGGTCAGCAGGGTGTAGGTGGTGGCGGCGTCCCCGGCGCTCATCTTGTTCATGAACACCCCGATCAGCAAACCGCCGGTGACGTTGATCGCCATGATCACCAGGCTGGCCACCGCCTCGCCGCGGACGAACTTGCTGGCGCCGTCCATGGCCCCGTAAAACTCCGACTGCTGGGAGATCTCCTTGCGGCGGGCCTTGGCCTCCTGCTCGTTGATCAGGCCGGCGTTGAGGTCGGCGTCGATCGCCATCTGTTTGCCGGGCATGGCATCCAGGGTGAAACGGGCCGCCACTTCGGCGATCCGGCCGGCGCCCTTGGTGATGACGATGAAGTTGATCAGGACCATGATCAGGAAGATGATCAAGCCCACCGCGAAATTGCCCCCCACCACGAAGTCGCCGAAGGACTGGATCACCTGGCCCACCGCGCCCGAACCTTCGTGACCCTGGAGGAGAATCAGCCGGGTGGAGGCGATGTTCAGCGACAGGCGAAACAGGGTGGTGACCAGCAGGACGGCGGGGAAGGAGGAGAACTGCAGGGGGTTGCTGTTGTACATCGAGATCAGCAGAATCAGCAGCCCCAGGGTGATGTTCAGGGTCAGGAGCAGGTCGAGGACAATGGTGGGCAGGGGCAGGATCATCACCGCCAGGATGGCCACCACGCCCAGGGCCACCACCATGCTGGGCGTTTCCGCGCCGATGCTTTTGAGGCTGATGCCCGCCGCCTTTTCTTCCGCCATGATCCGTTATTTCCTCAAGTTGTAAACGTAGGCCAGCACTTCCGCCACCGCCTGGAACAGGTTTTCCGGAATGCTGTCGCCGATCTCCACCCTCTTGTAGAGGGCCTGGGCCAGGGGTTTATCCTCCACCACCGGCACCTGGTGCTCCCTTGCCAGCTCCTTGATTTTCCGGGCGATCACTCCGGCCCCCTTGGCCAGCACCTGGGGGGCCTTCATGCTCAGGGGGTCGTACTTGATGGCGACGGCCAGGTGGGTGGGGTTGGTGATCACCACATCCGCCTTGGGCACCTCGCTCATCATCCGTTTACGGGCCATCTCCATCTGGATCGACCGTATTCGTCCCTTGACGTGGGGGTCGCCCTCGCTCTGCTTGCTCTCATCCTTCAGATCCTGCTTGGTCATCTTCATCTTCTCGATGAATTGCCAGCGTTGGAAGGCGTAGTCGGCGGCGGCGATCAGGGCGATAACCACGGCGCACTTCAAGAAGATCCAGAAAGCCGTCTCCGCCATGAACATCATGATCGGATAGGGGGCCTTGTCCATCAGGGGCATGATCTCCGGGGTCGCGTTTCGCACCTCGCTGAACGCGATATAGCCCACCAGGCCCAATTTGGCCAGGGACTTGAGGAAGTTGGCCATGGCCTGCTTGGAAAAAAGGCGCCCGAACCCCTTGAGCGGATCGATCTTCTCCAGCTTGGGGGTGATCTTTTCGGTGGTGAAGAGCACCCCCACCTGGAAGTAGTTGGCCAGCAGGGCCACCAGAAAGACGGTGAGCATCAGCGGCCAGAGCAGCGCCAGCATGATCAGCATCGCCTGCCGTGAAATGGCGCTCATGTTGCCCGGGGTGAGCGCGATATCGTGGAGATTGCTGAAGTAGAACTGCATCATCCCGGTGAGCTGGCCAAACATTCGCTCCCCGACGAAATAGAGCAGGATAACCCCGGCCAGCAGGACCGCCGCCGAGGGGACCTCCATGCTCTTGGCGACATCCCCCTTTTTGCGGGCCTCCAGCAGCCGCCGTTGGGTGGGTTGTTCGGTTTTCTCCTGTCCCGATTGCTCTTCCGCCATCTTCTAACCCAGTCCGGCTCCTATTCGTGGCAGTAATCTGCCCAGCATTTCGAAACGGGCCACCATCAGCGGCGCCAGATAGCCCATGGAGAGGCCGGCAAACATCAGCCCCAGGGCGATGTTCAGCGGCATGCCCACGATCAGAATCGGAATCTGGGGAACGGTCTTGGCGATGATCCCCATGCCGACGTGGGAGCAGAAAACCGCCATGCTGGCCGGAGCCATGATCATCACCGCCAGCACGAACATCTGGGCCGCGCCGCTCATCATCCCCTCGTAGGTGAGCTGGCTGATTCGGCCCAGCCCCCCCGGGCCCACCCACTGGTAGCTCTGGACCATGGCCGCGAAAAAGATGTGATGGCCGTCGATGGCCAGGAAGATCAGGATGGCGGCGATATTCCAGAGCATCCCCACCGGCGAGACCTGATTGCCGAACTGGGGGTCCATTACCCCGGCCATCCCCATGCCCATCTGCACCCCCACCACCTGGCCGGCGGTCTCCACCGCCGAAAAAACGAAGCGGACAAAGAGGGCCAGGATGGCGGCGAAGATCAGCTCCATGATAACAAAGAGGCCGAGCCCCACCGGGGTCTGGGGCAGATCGGCACTGTTGAGCGGTACCATAGGGGCCAGGACCAGCGAGGTCATCAACGCCAGCAGGATCTTGGCCTGGGGGGGAACCCCCCGGGAACCCAGCACCGGCATTAAAAACAGCAGGGGGCCGACGCGGACCATCACCATCAGCACCCGCATGATATGGTCGATGGTCCAATTGAGCAGGGCCGCGTCAACCATCGCCGTCCTCAGCGCACCAGAGTTGGGATGGCGACGATCAGGTTGTGGGTGTAATCAACCATCAGGGAGATCATCCAGCCCGAGAGGAAGAGGACGGTGAGCAGGACCGCGAAAATCTTGGGCACGAAGGTCAGGGTCATCTCCTGGATCTGGGTCACCGCCTGGAAAAGGGCGATGATCAGCCCCACCGCCATCCCCACCCCCAGGATCGGCCCGGCCAGCAGCAGGGTCATCTTCACCGCGTTCTGGATCAACACCACCACATCCGCCGGAGTCATGGCCGCTCCTCCCTAGACGCCGAAGCTCCGCACCAGTGAGCCGACAATGAGATACCAGCCGTCCACCAGGACAAAGAGCAGAATTTTAAAGGGCAGCGCCACCATGATCGGCGGCAGCATCATCATCCCCATGGAGAGCAGCACGCTGGCCACCACCATGTCGATAATCAGAAAGGGGAGAAAAAGGATAAAACCGATGGTAAAGGCGGTTTTCAGCTCGCTGATCATAAAGGCCGGAATCAGCACGAAGGTGGAGACATCATCCTTGTTCTGGGGCCGGGGTGATTTGGCCAGCCCCAGGAAAAGCTCCAGGTCCTTCTCCCGGGTCTGCTTGAACATGAACTCGCGGATGGGCACCGCGGCGGTGCGCAGGGCCTCTTCCGCCCCCATCTCCTCGGCCATGTAAGGGGTCACCGCCGTTTCGTTGATCTGCACGAAAACCGGGGTCATGATAAAGGCGGTCAGAAAAAGGGCCAGGCCGATCAGCACCTGGTTGGGCGGCATCTGCTGGGTGCCGATGGCGTTGCGCAGGAAGGAGAAGACCACGATCAGCCGGGTGAAGCAGGTCATCATCAGCAGGATGGCCGGGGCCATGGAGAGGACGGTGAAGATCAGCAACAGTTCGATCAGGACCGAAACCTGGCGGGGGCTGGTGGCCTCTTCGATGCCGATGCTCAGGGTGGGCAACGGCACGGGCTGGGCCGCGGCCAGAGCGGGCAGGGCCAGCAGGGCCGCCAGGAGGGCGAGGAGGGCGAGCCCCCGGGGAGCGCCCGGGATTGCCGGTTGGGAGCTTGTCAAGGATTGCGACGGATTTTTCACCCTGGTCTACTCCTGTCGTCCGGCGGGTCGCTGTTTCATCAGCCCGGCCATCACTCCGGCGAAACCGCTCCCCTCGACCCGGTGGTCGCCCTCGGCCTTCTGCAGGGTCCGGCGAATCAGTTCATGATTGTCCAGGGGGCTGAGCAGGTTGATCTGCTGTTCGCTGACCCCCAGCAGAAAATACTGATCGGCGGCCGCCACCACCGCCAGGTATCTTTTGGGTCCCAGGGGGCGGGTTTCGATCACCTTGAGCAGTCCGCCGGCCCCGGCGGCTTTCTGGTGCAGTCCCATTTTGCGCAGGATGGCGGCAATAAAGAGCATCAGGCCGATGATCAACACCAGCACCCCGAAGGCCTTGAGCATCAGCAGGAAGGGAGAGAACGGCTCCCCCGCGGTCCCCAGGGGGCCGCCGCCGGCTTCGGCCCAGGCCGGCATGGCTTCCACCAGCAGCAGGCCGGCGAGGATCAGGCTGGGGGTGGTTTTGTTCCTCATGGGGTCAGCCTATATTCTTGATGCGGTCGGCCTGGCTGATGATCTCCGTTACCCGGATCCCGAAGCGCTCGTTGATCACCACCACCTCGCCTTTCCCCATCAGCTTGCGGTTGACGAAGATCTCCACCGGGGCGCCGGCGGCCTTGTCCAGCTCGATCACCGACCCTTGGGTGAGCTGCAGCAACTTGTTGATGATCA
>DSDS01000035.1 GCA_011048585.1 Desulfurivibrio alkaliphilus
CTCGTTGGTTCGGCCCGCCTCCCGCAGCAGCACCCCCAGATTGTACCAGGCCGGAGCGAATTGGGGGTTGAGGCGCAGGGCCTGGCGGTAGCTGCCCATGGCCTTGTCGGCCAAGGCAAGCTGCTCCTGGGCCAGCCCCATGTTGAACCAGGCCTGGTGGTCGTTGGGGATGGCCCTGCTCCAGCGAAAGGAGTGTTTGAGCAGTTCCGGCCAGTTACGCTGCTGTTCCAGCAGGGCTGCCTGGCTGCTCCACTGATTGAGTTGGGAGGCTACTGGCGCCGGTGGTGTCGCGGCCGGACCCGGGATCGCGACCAGCCAAAAGCTCGCCAGCAGCAATAAAAACGGTACCCCTTTTTTTAGTGCCGGCCTTTTCACAGCAGGCCGATCTCCTCCAGCAGCCCGTTGGCTGTTGCCAGCAGTTGCTCCTTGCCCTCTTCACTGCGGGCCTCCACGTAAAAACGGACCTTGGGTTCGGTGCCGGAGGGCCTGATCATCAGCCAGCTGTCATCATCGAAGATCATCTTGCGGCCATCGACGGTGATAACCTCCTTGATGGTGCGGGTCTGGCCGCCGACGGAGAGCCTGACCCCCGCCCGATAGCGCTCCAGCCCGGCCAGGGCCTGCTCCAGCTCCTGGCCCATCCTGCTGACCGTCACCCCACCCCGGCCCGGGAAAAAACGGCCGAAACGGGCACGGATTGCGGCCAGGTAGGCCGCCATCCCCTCTGGGCGTCGCAGTAGCAGGTCAAGGGCCAGCAGCAGGCCGATATAGGCATCCTTTTCCGGGGTGTGGCCGATCAGGGAGATGCCGTCTGATTCCTCGAAGATTACCAGGGCCTTGCCGATTACCGGCTTGAACTCCTTGAAGCCCACCGGCGGCTCGAATACCTCTTCGTTAAGGCCTTTGGCAATGGCGTTGGCAAAGTTGCTGGTGGCGACTGTTTTGGCCACCATTCCGCGCTTGCCCTTATCCTGGTGAAGATAGTGGTAGGCCATGGCCCCAAAGAGGTTCATGTCGAACTCCAGGGTGCCGTCGGTGAAACGGATACGGTCCCCGTCGGGGTCGATGATCGCGCCCAGTTTAAAGCGCTCCGGGCGCTGGCGCAGGGCGCTGTTGACCATCTCCAGGTTGGCCGAGGATGGCTCCGGGGCCACCCCGTCGAAAGTGGGATCGGTCTGGTCCCGGAAACGCAGCAGCCGTTGGGCCGGAATCCCGGCCAGCAGGCGATCCAGGTGGACCCGGCTGGCGCCGTAGACGCAGTCGATGGCCAGCGCATAATCGTCGCGGCGGGCCAGTTCGGCCATGATTTCGTCGTAATCCAGGCCGTGGCGCTCCCGGTTCTCCCGCACCAACTGCTGCCAGCAGGCCAGGGCGTCCAGGGGACGGATCAGGGCGGGATCGGCTTCGCCTCCGGGGATCTCACCCTGGTCGATGATGCGGACCGCTTCCCTGGTGATCCGGTTGGTGATGATGGCGGCGGCGGGGCCGGCGTCGGCGGCGTTGTATTTGAAACCGCCATATTCCAGGGGGTTGTGGCTGGGGGTCAGGTTGATGGAACAGGCGGCCTTGAGTACCAGCACCGCCGCCGACAGCACCCCGGTGGTGGATTCACCGGCGAAATGGACCACAAAACCCTGACTGCTCAAAAGATCGGCCGCCGCCCGGGCCAGCGTCGGCCCGCCGAACCGGTTGTCATGGCCCAGCACCACCCCCTGCCGCCGGGCCTGGTCCAGGCTCAGGCCCCCCAGCGCGGCGGCCAGTTCCGGCTCCCGCTCCGCTTGCCGGTAAACGTTGATGATCGCCTGGGTGACCTGGCGCACCGATTGCACGTTGATATCCTTGCCCAGGATTCCCCGCCAGCCGGAGGTGCCGAACTTGACCGGATTCAGCGGCGGGGACTGGTTGCCGAGTATCTCCTGGTGGAGCAGGGCGTAAGTCTGGTCGATGGCGGCCTGGGCGGCGGCCCGCTGGGAACTCTCCGGCTTTGAGCGGCGGCGCAGATCCAGCAACTCCCTGAGCAGGGTGAAGTAATCGCTGGCGGCATGATCTCCCGGAACTGTAAACTTGCTCATCAGGGCGGCGATTTGATTTTCCATGGTAACTCCCGGTGGTATTATCTGATTTGGCGGCTGATGATTATGACTTTTTTTAATTCTAGCTTTGATTTTTGGGAAACTCCAGTGTTGTTGCCAGTTTTGCTGCCATTTTTTTGGATGGGTTTTTCTCGTCAGGTCGGCAATTGGGTTGACCCCCGGCCCAAGATTAGCTATATAATTGAGGTGGTGAGCTGTTGTTGGTCCCCCCGCTTGAAAACCCTGGAATTAATCAGGTTTGGCATCACGGTTTCAGTTTTATATCGAGGGTTTAAACAGTCAAAAAATTAGATGGGAGATGATGATGGGAAAACATGACCAGGCCCTTATTCTGTGGTTTGACGACATCCTGATCGACGATGTACCCTTGGTCGGCGGCAAGAACGCTTCCCTGGGCGAGATGCATCAGAAGCTGATGTCCAAGGGGGTGAGTGTGCCCAATGGTTACGCGATCACCGCCTACGCCTACCGCTACCTGCTTGAGGAAGCGGGCATCGAGCAGGCGATCCGCGATGCCTTGGCCGGGCTGGATACCCATGATCTGCGCAATCTCCAGGAGCGGGGGAAGAAGGCCCGGGATATCATCCGCACCGCCGAATTCCCCCAACCTCTCTATGACGCCATCATCGAGGCCTATCGCAAAATGGAGCAGGACTACGGCCCCAACTGCGCGGTGGCGGTACGCTCGTCGGCCACCGCCGAGGATCTGCCCGACGCCTCCTTTGCCGGCCAGCAGGAGACCTATCTCAATATCAGCGGACCTGACGCCCTGATTGCCGCCTGTAAGAAATGTTTCGCCTCCCTCTTCACCGATCGGGCCATCTCCTACCGCCATGACAAGGGCTTTGGCCAGTTCGACGTCTATCTCTCCATCGTGGTCCAGAAGATGGTGCGCAGCGACTCCTCCTCTTCGGGGGTAATTTTTTCCATCGACACCGAGAGCGGCTTCAAGGACGCGGTCTTCCTCACCGGCGCCTGGGGTCTGGGCGAGAACGTGGTGCAAGGGGCGGTAACCCCCGATGAATTCTACGTTTTTAAGCCCACCCTCCATGAGGGCAAGCGGCCGGTGGTGGGCAAGCGCCTGGGCAGTAAAGAGATCAAGATGATCTACAACACCGATCCCGGGGCCGAGGAGCCGGTTAAAAACATTGACACCACCCCGGAGGAGCGGGGCAGCTACGTGCTCAGCGACGACGAGATCCTCACCCTGGCCCGCTGGGCGTGTATTATCGAGGATCACTACGGCAAAGCCATGGATATCGAGTGGGCCAAGGATGGCGACGGCAAGGAGGTGGGTACCGGTGAGCTCTTCATCGTCCAGGCCCGGCCCGAGACCGTTCATTCCCAGACCAGCAAGAAGGAGCTCGAGACCTATGTCCTGAAGGAGCAGGGCAAGGTGCTGGTTTCAGGCCAGGCGGTGGGGGCCAAGATCGGTCAGGGCAAGGCCGCGGTGATCCACAATGTGGCCGATATCCACGACTTTAAGAAGGGGGAGGTGTTGGTCACCGACATGACCGATCCCGACTGGGAACCGATCATGAAGATCGCCGCCGCCATCGTGACCAACCGGGGTGGCCGGACCTGTCACGCCGCCATCATCTCCCGCGAGTTGGGGATTCCCTGTGTGATCGGCACTGGTAACGGCTCCGAACTGATTCCCAACGGCTCCGATGTTACCGTCTCCTGCGCCGACGGCGAGACCGGCAACATCTACGAGGGGTTGCTCAAGTACGAGGTGGAGCGGCTGGATCTGGAGTCGGTGCCCACCACCCACACCAAGATCATGATGAACGTGGGTATCCCCGAAAAGGCCTTCTCCGAAGGTCAGATTCCCAACGATGGCGTGGGTCTGGCCCGGGAGGAGTTTATCATCAACTCCCACATCGGCATCCATCCTCTGGCGCTCTACTATTTTGACGATCTCAAGAAGAAGGCGGCCGGCGATTCCCAGGTGGCGGCCATCGTCAAGGAGATTGAGGGGCGGACCACCGCATACCCCGATGACAAGAAGCAGTTTTTCATCGACAAGCTGGCCGAAGGGGTGGGGCGGATCGGGGCTGGTTTTTATCCCCGGGACGTGATCGTACGCCTCTCCGATTTCAAGAGCAACGAGTACGCCAACCTGGTGGGCGGTAAGCTCTACGAACCGGTGGAGTCCAACCCGATGATCGGCTGGCGGGGAGCTTCCCGCTACTACGATCCCAAATACAAGCCCGCCTTCGAGTTGGAGTGTAAGGCTCTGCTCAAGGCCCGCAACGATATGGGGCTGACCAACATCAAGTTGATGGTCCCCTTCTGCCGGACCCCGGACGAGGGGCGCAAGGTGATCGAGGTGTTGCGCGAGTTCGGCCTGGTCCAGGGCGAAAACGGCCTGGAGGTTTACGTGATGTGCGAGATCCCCTCCAACGTGATTGCCGCCGATGCCTTCGCCGATGTCTTCGACGGCTTCTCCATCGGCTCCAACGATCTGACCCAGCTCACCCTGGGGTTGGATCGCGACTCCGATCTGGTCGCCCACATCTATGATGAGCGGGACGAGGCGGTGAAGACCATGATCAAAATGGTGATCGATACCGCCAAGCGCCGGGGCCGCAAGATCGGAATCTGTGGCCAGGCGCCCAGCGATTTTCCGGATTTCGCCACCTTCCTGGTGGAGTGCGGCATCGACTCCATAAGTCTGATCTCCGATACCATCATCAAGACCCGGCTGGCGGTGGCCGCTAAGGAGAAGGAGCTGGGGATCGGCAGTTAACGGATCTTCTGCAGTTTTTCCCGGGCCTGCTTTGCCTGGCTACTGTTGGGGAACTCTCCGGCCAGCCGCTCGTAGATAATGGCGGCGGTGGAGGGTTCCCGCAGTTCCTCAAAAGCCATTCCCTGGCGGAGCATGGCCTCAGGAATCCGGGCGTTGCCTGGAAAATCGGCGATCAGCTTCTGGTACTCCAGGATTGCCAGCTCGAACTCCTTTAAGTGATAGAGGCTTTCCCCCAGCAGAAAACGGGCGTCGGCCGCCGTTTCGCCGCGGGGGGTCTGCTCCAGAAAGCGAGCCAGGGCCGCGTAGGCATCCTGGTATTTTTTATCCCGGAGATGGTTGCGCCCCTGCTCGTAGAGATTTTGCCCGGCAGCCGGGGCGGGCGCGGCTTCAGCCCGGGTGGCCGGCTGGCTGGCCGGGGTCGTCGCGGCGGTGGTGCTGCTGGCCGAGTCCACCTTCTGCTTCATGTTTTCCGGCACGATATCCCTGGGTCCACCGGTCGGGGCGGTGGCGGCCCTGGCCCGCTCCCGTTCTGCCGCCTCACGCCGGGCCCTCTCCTCGGCCTCCCGTTTAGCCGCTTCCGCCGCCCTGGCCGCCGCCGCCGCCCGTTCTGCCGCCTCCCTGGCTCGTTGCTCCCTGAGCTCCTGAATCTGCTGGCTGTTTTCCCGTTGCTGCCTGGCTACATCATCAAGAGCCGCGGTCAGTTTCCGATCGCGGGCCTCCAAGAGTTCCGTGATCTCCTTGAGTTTGATATCGATGTTGTCGAGCCTGATGCTGGTGTTCCGCTGGGCCGCCTCCTGCTGTTCCCTGGCTCGGATCAGCTGATGGTCGATTTCCTCCATCCGCCCCTGGTGCTGCAACAAGCGGTCGTTGATGCTCCCCAGGTCGCTGCCCAGACGGGCCTGGACGGCGGCCTGGCCGCGCACCGTTTCCGTCAGCCGCTCCACTTCGGTCAAGCGGTTGTCCAGGGTGCGGGTCCGCAGATCAACTCCCCGGAGGTCCTGCTCCGTGGCTACGCACTGGACCATGAAAGGGGTGAGGCCAGCCAGGAGGGCAAAGCTGAGCATGCTCTTTTTCATTTTTATTCTCCCTTGTTCGTTGATTCGTTATTTTTCCAGGCGGGGTGACCACTGGGGCATGGAATGGTTGCCCGGTTCATGGCGAAACAGCACGCGTAAGCCGCTGCCGTTGGTGAAAATAGCGCAAATCTCCTCCCGGTCGTTACGTTTACGGGAGAAAACCAGCTGGCGGCTGTCCGGCGACCAGCTCGGGGTTTCATGGTCGCCCCAGGTGCGGGTAACTTGAAGCGGCGGCCCCCCTTCGGGGCGGATTATAAAAATATGCAGGGCTCCATCCACCCGGCCGGTGTAGGCGATCCATTTGCCGTCCGGCGACCAGCTCGGGGTGGTGTTGTCGTTGCCCTGAAAGGTCAGGCGCTGGACCGCCAGGGTTCGCATATCCATAACATAGATCTGGGGGGTGCCGCTACGGTCGGAGACAAAGGCCAGGCGGCGGCCGTCGGGGGAGAAGCTGGGGGAGACATTGACCCCTTCACCGTTGGTCAGGCGCCGCATGACCCGGCCGTTGTTGTCGGCCAGGTAAAGGTCGGGGTTGCCGTCCCGACTTAAAGTCAGCACCATCCGGTCGCCGGTGGGCGGCCAGGATGGGGTGATGTTCAACCCCTCCCAGCGGGAGATGGCCCGGGTGGTTTTAAGTTCCCGGGTATCGGTCTGGTAGAGGTTGGCGTTGCCTCGATGGAAGGAGGTATAGGCCAAGCCGTAGCCGTCGCGGGTGAAGCGCGGAGCCACGGACAGATACTGGTGCCTGGTGACCCGGCGGATATCATCTCCCAGGATGTCGGCCAGATAGATCTCTTTGTAGCCATCCAGGTCGGAGACGAAGGCGATTTGGCTCTGGCTGATCCCCTTGACCCCGCTGAGCACCTCCACCACCTCGTCGGAGAAACGGAGCAGCACTTGGCGCACCAGCTCCCAGGGGGCCTGGTAGCGGCGGCCGTGGATCATTCTGCCCTCGGTGATATCCAGCAGCCTGAGCTCCAGGCTGAAGCCATCCGGGCTTTCGCTGTAACGGCCCAAAACCACAAATTCGGCCCCCTGCCTGCTCCAGTCGGCCTCCTGGCTCTCGCCGTAAAGTTTGGGGTCGATCAACTGGACAAAGCCGTGGAACTCCAGGGCCCGGCCCAGGATATCGGCCATCCGGCGGCCCTCGGCGAGGGGTTGCCCCGACCGGTTCTGGTCCAGCAGCGGCGGAACCGCCATGGAGATCTTGCGCGACTCAGGCGAGGTAATATCGAGATAAACCCGGGCCTGGCCCGACCCGACCAGGGGAGAGGAGAGCAGCAGCAGGGCCAGCAGGGGAAGCAGCAGCCGGAGTTTGCTCATCGAAGGGTGAAGTTTAACGCTCATTTTTTCTCCTGAATATGCTCAAAAAACCTCGCCGGGACGAAAATGGAGGCCGATCTCCATTTCGTTTTGGCGCAGGGATTGCGGAAAAGGGGGGAGGGGGGTGGCGTCCTGAATCGCTTTTTGGACCAGTTGATTGAAATAAGTGTTCTCCGCCCGCCGTTCAAATGTGGTGCTGCGTACGCTGCCGTCCCGGCGCACGGTGACGATGATGGTGGCCAGCAGCTGTTCATCCCAGGTCGGCAGATTGGGCAGCGACCAGTGGGCCTGAATATGGCTGTGGAGGCGGCTTAAGTATTCACGGGTCGCGGCATCCACCGTGACCGTTCCGCCGGCGGGGTCGGCCGCCGGCCGGGGTGCCGACCCCGCAGTGGGTGGGGTCGTCGGCGGCGACGGAGTTTCACTTCTGGCCGGCTGGGTGTAAAGATCGCGCACCGAGTCCAATGCCTGCCTTCTGGCAATCTCCGCCTGTTGGGCCAGCGCCCGGCTTTCCGCCTCCCGTCGCTGGGTTTGCCGCAACTGTTCCAGTTGCTCCTGGGCGTCACGGGTGAGCTGAGGCCTTAGAGAGATGGGC
>DSDS01000179.1 GCA_011048585.1 Desulfurivibrio alkaliphilus
GACCTGCACAATGCCAGAACCTGGGCAGAGAGGGTTTATAATCAGCTATTCCCAGTTTGATGGAACAGCCAGGCAGGTCAGCTCCATTTTTTAGTCAACATGGCTGCGGGTGCGACACTGCCCATCGCGCTGCGGAAAGCCCGCTCTTTGCTATCGCAGGCAGCCGCGGCCGCTGACCGTCACGATTTGTCGGGCAGGTAAACCTTCACGTTATCGATGATGGCGCCCAGAACTGCCGCCATGAAACCGGCGGCAGAGAAGTCGTGGCAGCTCCTGATCTGCCGCCACAGGTGGTATTTGCGCTTGCACGTTTGCAGCGCGGCCCGAAACAGTGGGCAGGCAAGTTGCTGGATCTGGTCAACCAGGAGGGCCAGCATCCTGCTCAAAGCGCGAAGGGTGGTCGCTGGGCTTGATGCCCACCCCGTACACTCCGTGCAGGTTATCGGGCTCCTTAGGGCTCCTCGAAGGCCAGCAGCGAGGGATGCTTGAAGGAGAAGACCGCAAAACCGCTCACCAGGGCATCGGCCAGCGGTATCCGACGGCCCATGCCAAGCAGAAAAAACTCCTCAGCGTAAATTATTGAAATATCGGTATAATTGAAATATCGGTATAATTGTGGCTCACAATCCTAACATCTTGGGCTAGGAGCCTGCGAAACGGTATTCTTAAAAACTGCAATAAATCAAAAGGTTAAGTATGCTCCGGGAATTGCTGACAGTTTACGATGCCGGTTATACGGAGCTGGTCAGCGGCCAGTTTGAGTTGCAGTAGGCTGGGCTGAAATTAAGCCTCTGCATCTAGAGGTCGTCGCTGTCGACGTAGGCATAGGCGCTGTGCTTGTGGATCGACTCAAAGCTTTCGGCGCCCACCGAGAACCAGGTGATGGCCGGGTGGTTCAGGGCCGCCTGGGCCACCTTGCGGACCACGTCCTCGACGAACATGGGATTCTGGTAGGCCTGCTCGGTGACATATTTTTCGTCGGGGCGTTTGAGCAGGGCGAACACCTCGCAGGAGGAGCCGGCTTCGGCCATGGCGACCAGCTCCTCCAGCCAGATAAATTCCCGGTACTTGACGTTGAGATTGATCTCCGCCCGCTGGTTGTGGGCCCCGCAGGCGCTGATCTCCCGGGAGCAGGGACACAAGGTGGTGGCCGGGACCCAGACCGAGAGCATAAAATCTTCATCGGCCCCGATCCCGCCGGTGAAGCGGCAGCGGTACTCCATCAGGCTGGGGGTGCCGCTGACCGGGGCCTTTTTCTCCAGAAAGTAGGGGAAGGTCATCTCGACATGGGCCGAATCGGCCCGCAGCCGCTCCTTTACCTCCACCAGCAGCTTGCGGAAGACGCGGTTGCTCATCTCCTCCTGGTAGCGGTTCAATACCTCGATAAAGGTGGTCACGCAGGTGTCCCGGTACTGGCGGGGCAGGGTGGCCAGCAGGTCGATGCCGGCTACGGTCTGTTGCAACCCGCCCGATTTTTCCCGCACGGTGATGGGGTACCTGATATCCTTGATGCCGACGCTCTGTAGTTCCATGCTCTTGATTGCGGTAAGGCCGCCGGAGGGCGGTTTTTTGATCTGGTTGGGCCATGGCCGGTAGTCCGCCCATTTTATACCCTGTTCGCGCCTGGAGAGAAAGGGAAAGGTGCCGCGGGATGTTTTGTGTCGGACGGGTGGCCGCACCCCCCGACGGTTATTGCAAATCGGGGCCGGGTATGGTTTAAAACTGGGGTGGTGGAGAAGATCAGAATCGACATCTGGCTGTGGGCGGCTCGCTTTTTCAAAACCCGCGCCTTGGCCTCCCAGGCGGTGAGCGGCGGCAAGGTCCACCTCAACGGCGAGCGGGTCAAGCCTGCTCGGCTGGTGGGGCCGCACGACCGGCTGGAGATCCACAAGGCGGGTCAGGAGTTTGTCGTGCTGGTGCGGGGCGTCAGCCGACAGCGGCTCTCCGCTCCCAAGGCGGCCGAACTCTACGAGGAGACTCCGGCCAGCCTGGAGGCTCGGCGGATCGCCGGCGAGGAGCGGCGCCTGTTCCGCCAGGCCGGGCCCCAGCTTCCCGCCGGCCGTCCCGGCAAGCGGGATCGCCGGTTGATCAAAAAATTTATCCGTAAGGACGAGCTGTAATTAAGTTATCTCTAACAGAACTAAAGTAAGCGGGAGAGGAAAAGATGCGGAAAGCGGAAAGGGCGTTGATCAGTCTTACCGACAAGAGCGGAATCGAGGATTTTGCCGGCGAGTTGGCCCGGTTGGGGATTGAAATTCTCTCCACCGGGGGAACGGCCAAGAAGATGCGGGAGCATGGGATTCCGGTTAAGGATGTCGCCGAATTCACTGGTTTCCCCGAGATGCTGGATGGCCGGGTCAAGACCCTTCATCCCAAGGTGCATGGCGGGATTCTGGCCCAGAAGGAGAACCCCGAGCATCTGCGCCAGATGGCCGAACACGGTTTGCAGCCCATCGATATCGTGGCGGTTAACCTTTACGCCTTTGAGAAGACCGTGGCCGACCCCGCCTGTACCCTGGCCAACGCCATCGAGAATATCGATATCGGCGGCCCCACCATGCTCCGCTCATCGGCCAAGAATTTCCGTGACGTGACGGTGATTGTCGATCCCGCCGACTACCCCCAGGTGCTGGCCGAACTGAAGGAGTATGGCAACACCACCCTGAAGACCCGCTTCAAGCTGGCGGTCAAGGTGTTTGAGCTTACCAGTACTTACGATACCACCATCACCGCCTGGCTGAAAAAGGTGGATGTGGACAGCAACCCCTATTTCGCGTAGAGGACGGGTCGATGAATCTGGCGGTGTTGCTCTCCGGCTCCGGCCGGACCCTGGATAATTTTCACCGGCGAATTGCCGACGGGCGAATGGTCGGTCGGATCGTGGTGGTGATCGCCAACAGTGCCGACGCCCTGGGCCTGGAAAAGGCCCGGGGCTATGGCTACCCCGCCTTTCAGGCGGCGGACAGCGCGGCGATCAACCGGATCATCGCTCAATACCCGGTGGACCTGGTGCTGCTGGCCGGCTTTCTCAAACTCTATACTCCGCCGGACCCCTTGCGGCGGGCGGTGCTAAACATCCATCCGTCGCTGATCCCCTCCTTCTGCGGGGCCGGCATGTACGGCATGCGGGTTCACCGGGCGGTCCACACCCGGGGGGTGAAGGTTAGCGGCTGCACGGTTCACTTTGCTAACGAGGTTTACGACGAAGGGCCGATCGTGGTACAAAAGTGTGTGGCCCTGGCCGATGGTGACACCCCGGAGTCCATCGCCGCCAAGGTTTTTGCCGCCGAGTGTGAAGCCTATCCCGAGGCGATCAATCTAGTGGCCCAAAAGGGTGTGGACCACTTCTGGCAAGGGAGGAGAGGGGATGCACAAAGTTAAGACGCGCCTGATGGATGGGGATGATATTGATCGTTCTTTGGCCCGGATGGCCATGCAGATCGTCGAGCATAATCATGGGGTGGAGAACCTGGCGATTATCGGCATCCATACCGGCGGGGTCTATCTGGCCCAGCGGATTCAGGTTTTGATCCAGGAGCGGTTCGGGATCAATCTGCCCACCGGCAGCCTCGATATCACCCTCTATCGGGACGACTGGAGCTTGGTGGCCCAGAATCCGGTGGTGAAAAAAACCACTCTGGATTTTGCCCTCAAGGACAAGGTGGTGGTGCTGGTGGATGATGTGGTTTACACCGGTCGGACCGTCCGGGCCGCCCTTGACGCGTTGATGGACCTGGGCCGCCCCCGCTGCATCCAGCTGGCCGCCCTGGTGGACCGGGGCGGCCGCGAGCTGCCCATCCAAGCCAATTATGTCGGGATGGATGTCCAGGTCGGTCCCGGTGAGCATGTTCATGTGTTGCTGCGGGAACACGACGGCGCCGACGAGGTGGTGCTGACGGAAGCCTGAACTGGCAGCGGTGCCCCCCATGCACGAGTCCACCCCCGAAATAGAGCGACAGGCCCTGGCGCAGGTTATGCTGCGGGTCAGGGAGAAGGAGAAGAGCTATCAGCGCTACAACTTCTCCCATGGCCAGAATGCCGCCCTGCGAGCCTTTTTTGACCTGGCCCAGGAGTATGACGCCATGGAGGATTTCTACCGGGTTTGCGTCATCGTGCCGGTGGTTTTTCTCAAGATCCCCTGCCGTCTGCACCTGCTCAACGAACGCCGCAACGCCCTCTCCCTGGTCTGCGACAGCGAAAAGGGGTTGGTGAGCCCGCCGTTGCCGGCCCCCCAAGGGATGCGTCTGGGCTGCCACACCTACAGCCTGGATCGCGCCCTGGTGGTGCCGATCCAGCGCAAACCCTCGGCCCAGGAGAGCGGGGAGCCGCGCTCGCTCAGCGATCTGGTGATGGGGATGCTGGAGATTCCCGCCGGAGCCGACCTCAGCCGCGATCAACGCTTTTTCCTGCGCAAATATGCCAACCGCATCGGTTACAATCTTCACAACCGCATGATCGCCCAGCAGAATATTCGTCACCTCAAGTTTATCAACAATTTGGTGATGGATATTGAACACAACGTGATCACCCCCAATATCCATTTCCGGCATCTCTTCAACAAGCTGCGCAAGCGGCTCAATGAGCTGGAGAAGGTCAGCCTGGAGTTTTCCCGGATGCACCAGGCCGGGACCAACGTCTGCGATGATAAAGCCTGCGCTCTTATTCAGGAGCGGCTGGAGATTCTCTATGATGACCTGGCCGCCAACCACCGGGAAATGCTGGAGCACTACAACAACTACAGCCTCTTTCTGGAAAGCCTCTTCCGGCGCGATCATTTCAGCAAGGGCCACCTGGTGCTGCGGCCCCGGATGTGCTCCATCGAAAAGGAGATCATCAACCCCCAATTGGACCATTACGGCAATCGTCTGGTCAGGCAGGGGATAAGGATCGCCCAGCCCATCGATATGCGTGACGAGGAGATCCCGCTGAAGGTGGATGTCGGCCTGCTCTCCCAGGTCTATGCCAACCTTTTTTCCAATGCCGAGAAATACACCACCGCCGTTCATTCCGCGAGCGGCGAAGAGATCAAACTCATGGCCTACGGGCGTGAATTTTTGCCCAACTATTTCGGGTTGGGCCAGGACGGGATCAAGTTCAACGTCTTCACCACCGGGGAGCATCTTGACCTCAAGGAGGCCGGTTTGCTCTATACCGATGGTTTTCGCGGTCGCTCCGCTTCAGCCAAGCCTGGTACCGGTCACGGCCTGGCCTTTATTAAACAGGTGGTGGAGATCCATGGCGGGGTGGTGGGTTACGAACCCACCGAGATGGGTAACAACTTCTACTTCATTCTCCCGATCTCCGGCGACCAGAGATGAAGATGGAACTGTTGGCCCCCGCCGGTAGCCTGGAGGCGTTCGAGGCGGCGGTTGCCGCCGGCGCCGATGCGGTCTATATCGGGGCTCCGGGCGCCAATGCCCGGGCCCTGGCCCGGGATTTCACCCCGGCGGAACTGGCCGCCATGCTGGAATACGCCCATGGCCGCAAGGTCAAGGTTTACGCGGCGATGAACAGCCTCCTCAAGGAGAATGAACTGGCCGGGGCCGCCGCCACCGTCGAACTGCTGGCCGCTCTCAAAATCGATGCCCTGATTATTCAGGATCTGGGGCTTTATGCCCTCTGCCGCCGCTTTTTCCCTCAAATCCGTCTCCATGCCAGCACCCTGTTGGGGGCTCACAACAGCCTGGCGGCGGAGCAGTTCGCCGGGATGGGTTTTGCCCGGGTGGTGCTGGCCCGGGAGCTCTCCCTGCCGGAGATTGCCGCCATTCACCGCCAAGCCGGGGTGGAGCTGGAGGTGTTTGTCCATGGGGCCATGTGTTTCAGCTATTCCGGCCTCTGCCTCTTCAGCAGTTACCTGGGGGGGAAGAGTGGGTTGCGGGGCCGCTGCGTGCAGCCTTGCCGGCGGCTCTATCGCTGGGCCGATAAGTCGGGCTACCTTTTTTCGATGAACGACCTGGATGCCTTGGAGTTGTTACCGGCCTTGGCCCGGGCCGGGGTGGGCTCGGTGAAGATCGAGGGCCGGATGAAGAGCGCCCAGTACGTGGATCGGGTGGTGCGGGCCTATCGCCTGGTGCTTGACGCCCTTTCGGCCCCGGCGGCCGAGGCCGAGGATGTCGCGGCCACCGGCGGGGTGCCGGCCGCGGCCCTGGCTGAGGGACGGGAGTTGCTGCGGGAGGCGATGGGGCGCCGGAGCGGAGCCGGTTTCTTTCAGTTGCCCCCCAAGGACCTGGTCAGCCCGGCCCATTCCGGCAATGTCGGGCTCTTTTTGGGCAAGATCGTGGCCCAGCGCGACCGCTGGGCCACCCTGGCCCCTCGCCATCCTTTGCGGCCGGGGGATCGGCTCCGTCTGCACCGGGAGCGGAGTGGGGAGCGGCTGGCCTTTACCGTCAAGGAGCTGCGGCCGGGGCGGTCCGGGGCCAAGTCTTCCGGTGAGGGCGGGACCCTGGCGGCGGTGGAAATTCTGTTGCCGGAGGTCGCCCGGGCCGGCGACAGTCTTTATAAAGTCGATTCGGCTGAACGCCGCAAAGCCGCCGCCAAGCGCGAGCTGGTGGTGCGGGACTCCCATCGTCGTCTGGCCGCCAGATTAGCGGCCCGGCACCCCCGGCGGGAGATCGGGGCCCTGCTTGGTTCGGGGGGGGCTAGGGAGCCCCGGAGGGGGGCCAGGAGAACGGGCGGCGAGAAGGCCCCCCTCCCGTTCTGGATCAAGCTGGACGATCCCCAGCTCCTGAAACAGAGGCTGCCCGAACAGGTGGCCCGGGTGGTACTGGCGCTCACGCCTGAAACTTTGCCCCGTTTTCTGGCCGCGGGCAAGGTGCTGCGCAACCTGGCCGCCCGGACTATCTGGGCCCTGCCTCCGGTTATTCTTGAAGCCGACCTCCCTTTTTACCGGGAGCAGATCGCCGCCCTGCGGGACAAAGGCTTTCATGCCTGGCAGATCGGGCATATTGCCCAGATTCGTCTGTTTGCCCGCAGCGATGGAAGGCGGTCGGGCCCCAAGCGGGGCCAGGCCGCCGGGCTGACGCTCCATGGCGATTACCACCTTAATCTTCTCAACAGCCTGGCCTGGGATACCTGCAAGCAGGCGGGACTGGTCAGTGCCCAGGCGGCGGTGGAGGCTGATCGCTCGACCCTGGCCCTGCTGGGCCGGTCCCGGCCTGGCCAGCTGGGGATGACTATCCATGGTCGGCCACCGCTGTTCACCGCCCGGCTCGATTCCGTGCATTTTCGTTATCACACGCCATTGCTCTCCCCCCGGGATGAGGGCCTGGTGCTGACCCGGGGGTTCGGGCAGACTTTGGCCCTGGCGGACAAACCCTTTTCCCTGTTGCCCCATGTTGCCGAGCTGGCCGCCGCCGGTCTGGCCTATGGGGTGATCGACCTGCGCCATCTGCAAGTTTCCCGGGCGGAGTTGCTGCCCCTGCTGCGCCAGGCGGGCAAAAAGGGGCGTTTGCGGGTGGCTCTGAGTAACTTCAACTATTTGCATGGCCTGGAGTGAGGGGGGCGGCAAGATTTACCGCCGGATGCTGGCACAATAATTGCTTCAGAGCCAGGGTGAGAGTTTTTTAACCCTTGGCCAGGCGGGAGGCGATTATGGGTAATCGTTCAGCAGCACCGCATCTTCGGGCGATCAGCCAGGCTTACGTACACGGGGTACGCGGCGCTTGGCCGCTTGCCCGAACCTGCGGCACTGCTGAACGATTACAGCCCGTTAAATC
>DSDS01000190.1 GCA_011048585.1 Desulfurivibrio alkaliphilus
GGGTGGAGCAGTGTTACAGTGCCGAAGGGTACCACGATCCCCGGCCCATGGAGGTGGGGATGTTTCTGCGGCGCGGGTGCCCCAAAAGCCTTTACCGGCCGGGCAGCAGCACCGATATTCTGCTCTTTCAGCCCCGCCGGATCGAGTTTGCTCCCGATCTGCTCGGGCAGCGGCGGCGCCATGATCTCCACAGCGGCTACTCTCCGTGGCTTGGTCTTCCGCTGCCGGAAGTAGATGTCCGGGTCCGCTCTCTGCTGGCCAGGAGGAGAAGAGGATGAACAACATGCTTCTGGTGATTGGGCTGGCCCTGGTCCTGAACCCCTTGCTCTGGCTCTATAATTACCGGATTGCCCCCCCTGGCGCCGAGCTGGCCATCCTGCCGGTTTTGGCTGCCCTGGTGGTGGCTTTCATCATCGGTGAGGGGGTGGGCCGGATGGCTTGCCTGAGTTTCGGCTGTTGCTACGGCAAGCCCTTGAGTCGGCTGGGGCCACGGCAGCAGCGTCTTTTGGCGCCCTTTGCCTGCGTCTATGCCGGGGAGAACAAAAAAAATGCCTATGCCGACAATCTGGCCGGAGTCCCGGTCGTTCCCATCCAACTGCTTACCTCCCTGCTGTACGTCAACGTGGGGCTGCTGGCCTTCTCTCTCTTTCTGTTCGGTTATTTTGGCGCGGCTTTCGCTCTGGCCGCCATCTTCTCCCTGGGCTGGCGGGTGATCTCCGAACAGTTCCGGGCCGATTATCGAGGAGGCGGGAAGTTCAGCGCCTACCAGCTGGTCAACCTGTTCAATATCGTCTTCTGTCTGTTCCTGCTCCAGTGGCTTCCCGCCTCCCCCGACGCGGCGGTGCGCCTGGGGGAGGGCGCGGCGGCCCTTTGGCACCCGGGAGTGCTGCTTTTTCTCCAGCTGATCTGGATTCTGCTCCTGCTCTATTTCGGGATCAGCCGGGTTACCGGGGTGAGAATGGAATTTAATGTTCGGTGGGAGCGGATATAGACCCATGGATAAAAATATCGACCACAGCGATGGCCGTCCCTTTGACCTGCAATTGGCGGTGGCGCTTTCTCCGGCGGACAGATTGCGCCGGGGAGGGCGGATCAACCCCAGGTCGATTGTCAGCGCCCTGGAGGTAAGCAAAGCGCCGTTCATGATGCAGGTCATGCGGGTCCGGGGGCAATTCATAAGAGGCGGCAATGAGGAGCGGTACCCCAGGGGAGCGGCCGGTTCACCGGATAATGATGACGGCGAGTTGGGCCAACTTCTTTCCGACTTGAGTGATCTGCGGGTTTGGATCCTGCGGCGGAGCGCCCACTCCCGCCACTCCTTGGCGGCCAGGGGGGAAAGGGTCGCGCCCGAGGATCTGGCCAGCATTGCCAACCTGCGCCACTACCTGGCCTTTCGCTCCCGCGATCTGCGGCCCTTGCAGGATCGACTTTCGCGACTGGGCTGCTCATCGCTGGGGCGCTCGGAGGCCCACGTGATCGACGCCGTTGAGCGGGTCCTTAACCTCTTGCGGCGGATCCTGTTGCCCCAGGCGCCGATCATCGGTTTAAGCGGCCAGGCCGTGGATCGCCGCCGGGGTTATGAGTTGCTGGCCCGCAACACCGATCGCCTGCTCGGACCGGAGCCGGCGGGCCGAGTGGTGAGAATCATGGTGACCATGCCCTCGGAGGCAGCCGATGATTACGGGCTGGTCCGCCAATTGGCGGTGCTGGGAATGGACGTGGCCCGGATCAATTGCGCCCACGACCACCCGGAGGCCTGGTTGCGGATGATCGGCAATATTCGTAAGGCTGCCGCGGAATCGGGTCGTTCGATCACCATCGCCGCCGATCTGGCCGGCCACAAGATTCGGACCGGAGAACTGGAGCGGGAAGTGGGTGTGCTCCATCTTACTCCCCGCCGCGACCGTTTGGGACGGGTACTCTCTCCGGCCCGGCTGCGGTTGCTTAAGGGCGGGGTCGGGATAGGCGATCCCGCCCCCGGTCTTCCCGTGCAGCAGGCGGTTTTGGCCTGGGACCGGGAGCCGGGGCCGGAACTTGAGCCCGGCGACCGCCTCAGCTTTATCGATTCCCGGGGTGCCCGGCGAACGGCTCTGGTCGATCAGGTGGATGCCGAAGGGGTCTGGGTGACCCTGCACCAGGCCACCTACCTGATCAACGGCCTGAGCTTCCTGCTCCGGCGTGACGCCGGACAAACCGACCACCAGGTTGACGAGTGGGGCGGCAGCTTCGTCGGGATCCCCGACCAGCCGGTAAGCATCCGCCTGCGCTGCACCGACCGGTTGCTGCTGACCCGGGAGCCCTTGCCCGGCCGGGAGGAACTCCGCAACGACAATGGCTTTCCCGTCGCTCCGGCCCGGATCGCCTGTACCATGCCTCGGGTTTTTGATGTTTTGCGGGTTGGACAGGCGGTTTGGATTGACGACGGCAAGTTTGGGGCCAAGGTTATCGAGATCGGTGAAGAGGGGGCGCTGCTGGAGATAACCGATTGCCGACCGGGCGGGGCCCGACTCCAGTCGGATAAGGGCCTCAACTTCCCGGGACTGGAGTTGGGGTTGCCGGGGCTGGCCCATCATGATCTGGCCGCCCTCAAGGTTTTGGCGGGCCAGGTGGATATTATCAATTACTCCTTCGTTGAAACCGGGAGACAGGTGGGTGAGCTGCTGACGGTTCTCAGGCAGTTGGGGGCTGAGGATACCGGGATTGTCGCCAAGATCGAAACCGCCCGGGCCTTCAACAACCTGGCTGAAATCGCCCTGGCGGCCATGGGCCGGGCCCCTTTCGGGATCATGATCGCCCGGGGCGATTTGGCGGTGGAGGTTGGTCCAGAGCGGCTGGCCGAAGTCCAGGAAGAGATTCTCTGGCTGGCCGAGGCGGCTCACCTGCCGGTGGTTTGGGCCACCCAGGTACTCGAGACCATGGTCAAAAAGGGGGTGATCTCCCGCCCGGAACTGACCGACGCGGCCATGGCCGAACGGGCCGAGTGTGTGATGCTCAACAAGGGGCCGTTTATTGAGAAGGCGCTGAAGAGCCTGCACGACATTCTCAGCCGGATGCGAGAGCATCAACGCAAGAAAAGCTCCAGACTAAGAGCCCTGTGCTGGGGGCGAAGCCATTTTAACGTTGGCGAGCCCCTCAAACCGCCGTCTTCGGAGGATCTTTTTACCCGCTCGGCTCCGTCGTGACGGCAAACCCGCCAAGGAGGGACTATGACCGCTGGAAAAAGCAGGAAAATCTTCGTGCTCGATACCAATGTCATTCTCCACGACAGCAGCTGCATCTACCAGTTTGCGGAGCATGACGTCGTGGTGCCCATTCCGGTTCTGGAGGAACTGGATAATTTCAAAAAGGGCAACCAGTCGGTCAACTTTCACGCCCGGGAATTCGCCCGCGCCCTTGACGAGCTGAGCGGCGACAAGCTTTTCAATGGTGGGGTCAGAATCGGCGATGGTCAGGGGGTGATCCAGGTCAAACTGGAGCGGCCCATGCACGAAGACCTGGCGGACAATTTCAGTTGCAAGCCCGACCATCGGATTCTCAACATTGCCTATTGCCTGGCTCGGGAGCGAAGCGGCCGGGAGGTGGTGCTGGTCAGCAAGGATGTCAACCTGCGGATGAAGGCCAAGGCCGTGGGGATTCTGGCCGAGGACTACAAAACCGACCAGGTCAAGGATGTCAACACCCTCTATCGGGGCCACCGCCTGGAAGAGGGGGTGGCGGAAGATGTTTTTGCCGGGCTTTATAACGGCAGCAGCGATTTTCCCGTGGAGCGGTTGCCTCTGGGCCGTCAGCTTTGCGTCAATGAATATCTGGTGCTGCGCAACGAAAATCGTTCAGCCCTGGGATTTTATGACGTGGCCTCCGGGGCGGTGCGACGGGTGGACAAGCTGATTTCCTATGGGGTCACCCCCCGTAACGCCGAGCAGACCTTCGCCATGGATGCCTTGTGTAACTCCGAAATCCCCCTGGTGACCATCACCGGCAAGGCCGGGACCGGCAAAACCCTGCTGGCCCTGGCCGCGGCCCTGCGCGAGCGCGGCCATTTTCGTCAGATTTTCATGGCTCGGCCGGTGGTGCCTTTAAGCAGCAAGGATATCGGCTATCTGCCCGGAGACATCGAAGCCAAGCTCGACCCCTACATGCAGCCCCTTTATGACAACCTGGGGGTGATGCAACTGGCGGAGAAGAGCCAGTCCGGGGGGCGGCCCATCGCCGAACTGCTGGAGGAAAAGAAACTGGTGGTTGCCCCTCTGGCCTACATTCGGGGTCGCTCCCTGGTCAAAATTTTTTTTATTGTCGATGAGGCCCAGAACCTGACCCCCCACGAGATCAAGACCATCATCACCCGGGCCGGCGAAGGCACCAAGGTGGTCTTCACCGGCGATATTTTTCAGATCGATCATCCCTATCTGGACAGCCACACCAACGGCCTGAGCTACCTGATCGAAAAGATGCAGGGGCAGCGGCTTTATGCCCATATCAACCTGGAGAAGGGGGAACGCTCCGAGCTGGCCGAGCTGGCCAGCAATCTCCTCTGAGTCCGGGAAGATTAATATATGCCACGACCGAGCTGCCCGGCCGTTCGATTTCGATTGACATCCCTGCCGGATCTGACTTGACTGTCTGGTTATGAACAAGCTGAAAAACGCCAAGGAATTTCTGGTTACCCCCGACTTAGCCCCGGAATATCTGCCGGAAGAGATGTCCAGGCTGGGCTACCGGGTGACTGAGGAGCGGCCTTCAATCAGCAAGAGCCGCCTCTTTGACACCTTCGACTGGCGGCTGCTCGGCAGCGGTTTGCTTCTGGCCCGGGGGCGGGACGGTTATCAACTTTATGGTGCCGATGACGGCCGGGAGTTCGGCCGCGCTCCGGGCAAGGGGGGCGGCCATAAATTCAGTCATGATTTCCCCGCCGGCCCCCTGCGGGAGGCCCTGACTCCGGTGATCGCCATGCGGGCGCTGCTGCCCCTGCTTGATCTGCGCGCCCGCAGCCGGTGCTGGGAAATTCGTAACCGTGACGACAAGCTGGTTTTACGCTGCCGTTGGCGGCAACTGGAGGTCCGCCGGGTTGCCTGGCGCTCCGATCCCCATCCTCGCCCGGCGAAAGGGGGGGCGGCGCCGGAGCCCCTGCACACCCTGGTCCTGGAACCCGTTACCGGTTATCGCAAACCGGAGCGCGAGGCGTTGGCGACTCTGGAGCCACTTAATCTGTCCCCGGTGAGCCGGTTGGCGGCCCATCTTTACCGCCATGTCGGTTTCGACCTGGAAGCGGGGAAGAAGACAGTTCCCCAACTGGGACCGGATTGGCCGGCGGCCAAGGCGGCCCTGGAGATCCTGCGCCATCAGTACCGGGTGATGCGTCTCAACGAAGCGGGAATTATCGCCGATCTGGACAGTGAGTTTCTCCACGATTTCCGGGTGGCCCTGCGCCGCAGCCGAGCGGCCATGTCCCGGATCAAAAAAGTTCTGCCCGCTTCCGCCAAGCACTTTCGTTCCCAGTTGGCCGACCTGGCCAGAAGGAGCAACCGTCTGCGCGATCTTGATGTTTACCTGCTGCAAAGGGAGGAGTACCGGCAGATGCTGCCCGCCTGCCTCCAGGAGGGCCTGGAACCAATTTTTTCGGTGCTGGCCGAGGAGCGGGGGCGGGAGTTCAAAAAGCTGGCGCGCTGGATGAAGGGCGCCGAATATCGCCGGATCATGGCCAAGTGGGGTCAATTCCTGGCCAGCTACGAGCCTTGGCAAGCGGAGGATGGTGTCGCCGTGCCGGCCAACGCCCTGGCTCCGGTTCTGCCCTTGGCGGAAGAGGCGATCGCCGCCGCCTGTCTCCGGCTGCTGGAACATGGCCGGGCCATCGGGCCGGACTCCCCCGACGAGGCCTTGCACGCCCTGCGGCTGGATTGTAAAAAACTGCGTTATCTTTTTGAGTTCTTTGCCACCCTCTTTCCTTCGGAGGAGATCACCCCCCTGATCAACCGAACCAAGAAGCTGCAGGACAACCTGGGCGCGTTCAATGATTTTTTCGTTCAACAGGAGGCCCTGCGGCACTTTTTGGCCGCTCTGGGTCGGGGCGGGACCAAGCATGCTGCCGGGCTCGCCGCGGCGGCGGCGGCCATCGGCGGCCTGATCACCCGGCTCAGCCGGGAGCAGGGTCGGGTGCGTCGGGATTTCGCCAAAACCTTCAAGGCGTTCGAGGGTTGCGGTAATCGTAAAAAATTCTGCCCGGAAGAGTGACCATGGCAAAAACCATCGCGCTGTACAGCATCAAAGGGGGGGTGGGCAAAACCGCGGCCACGGTTAACCTGGCCCATGCCGCGGCAGTGGCGGGCCATGCCACCCTGATTTGCGATCTGGACCCCCAGGGTGCGGCTTCCTACTATTTTCGGGTGCGGCCGGCCCGCAAATTCGGCCGCAAGAAGTTGCTGCAGGGCGGCAAGGAGGTGGAGAAAAATATCAAGGGCACCGATTATGAGTTGCTGGACATCCTGCCCGCCGCCTTCTCCTACCGCAAGCTGGATCTGTCCCTGGGGGATACCGATTCCCGCAAGGCTTTGAAAGAGATCTTTCGCCGTTTAACCGGGGATTACGATTACATCTTCCTCGACTGCCCGCCCAACATCACCCTGGTGTCGGAAAACATCTTCCGGGCGGCGGATTACGTGGTGGTGCCCTGTATTCCCACCACCCTTTCCACTTTGACCCTAACCAAACTGCTGGATTTCTTCGCCGCCGAAAAACTGGATCGGCGGAAGATCATCCCCTTCTTCTCCATGGTGGAAACACGCAAGCGTCTGCATCGGGAGGTGATGGGGGAGTTGGCCGGCGCCTCGGAATACCGTTTCCTGCAAAATCCTATCCCCTACCTGGCGGAGATCGAACGCATGGGCCTGACCCGAGCGCCGGTGGCCGCCGGCTTTGCCGGCTCCCCCGCCGCTCGGGCCTATCGGGAGCTTTGGAATGAACTGGCAAGGCTGATTACCGTGGGGTAACTCGTAGTTGCTGGGTTGAAAAGCCGGAGCCAGATAAGAATGAAAACTCTCTGTTTGTTGCGTCACGCCAAATCGAGTTGGAAGGAGCAGGGGTTGAACGACTTTGACCGCCCCCTGAACAAACGGGGCAAGCGGGATGCCCCGGAGATGGCTGGCCGGTTGCGGGAGCGGGCGTTCTTCCCCCAACTGATCCTGGCCAGCCCCGCCCGCCGAGCCCGCAAGACCGCCAAGGTCTTCGCCGCGGCTTTGGGCTATCCGGAGGGGAAGATCGTATGGGTCGAGGAGATCTATCATGCCGACCTGGCGGGGTTGGTCTCCCTTCTGCGGGGTATCGAAGACGGTGTGGCGCGGGTTCTCCTGGTCGGTCACAACCCCGCTCTCACCACCCTGGCCGAATGGCTCAGCGGCGAGCGGATCGGCAACATCCCCACCTGCGGCCTGCTGGCCCTGAACTTTTCGCTACTTTCCTGGGGAAAAGTCGAGCAGCAGGGTGGCCGCCCGCTCTTTTACGATTACCCCAAGAAACCCCGCCCGCTCTGATCCTCCGGCTTTCCTCGCGGTCAGCCCGGCAGGGTGTTGCCGCTCATCAGGTTTTCCTCCATATAGCGGAGTTCATCAATTCCCGAGATAACGATCTTGGGGTCGA
>DSDS01000115.1 GCA_011048585.1 Desulfurivibrio alkaliphilus
ATCTCGGTTTTTGAGAAAATCCAGATTTCATGCGCCTTGCGGCCGGTCGTCAACAAAACCACGCCGCCCCCCTATGTGTAAACAGTTGAATTTATTTGAAATCTAACCGGACACTAGTGACATATCCCCATTATCAAAACAGACCCAGCTGCTATCGGCACTCTTGGCCTCATACAAGGCTTCATCGGCCAGATGCAGCCACTCTTGCAGAGACTGGCGCCGCCAGGGCGCGATGCCGATACTGATTCCCAGGCGATGGCGCTCCTCGGCGCCGAAACCCAACGCCTTCACCGCCTGCTGAATCCGGCCTGCCAATTTTTTGGCGGCCTCGGCATCACTGTCGGGCAGCACCAGGAGAAATTCGTCACCACCCATCCGCACCAGCAGGTCGCTGGTGCGGACCATGCTGTTCAAGGTGGCGGCAACCCGCATTAGGGCGCGATCGCCCTCGGCATGGCCCTGACTGTCGTTGAGCTGCTTAAAACGATCCAGATCCATGCTGAGCAGGGTCAGGGAATGACCGTAACGGCGGGAGGCCTCCATGATGGCCTCGATCCGTTCGTCAAAAACCCGACGATTGGCCAGTCCGGTGAGGGAATCCCGGCGGGCCTGCTCAAACAGGGTTTCATATTCCAGGGCCCGCTGCAGGGGCTCGGCCAGGATTTCCATGGTACGGGCCAGCAGATCCACTCCCTGCTCATCGATTCCGGCCCCCCGGCGCATCACCATCAGGACCCCGCTCTCGGCCGGCAGATCAAGCTGCCAGCGGCAGGCGAAAAAATCGCCGGCTTGCTGACAAGGAGCCGCCGCACCCCCCGGTTCCCGGCTCAGCACGGCCTTGGCGGCCCGGATAATTTTGCGCCGCACCGGGCCATGGGAGGAGCAGATGATGTGTTCACGGCTACCGTCGGCACTGCGAAAGGCCAGCAGGTCGTGCTCGACCTGGGGCATCAACCAGACCGAGTAGGCCTCCAACATCCCCCCCAGGTCGGTGGCCCGGGCCAGGCGGGCGTGCAGTTTGTTAACCATGGCCAACCAGGCGCTTTGGCGCCGGTAATGGTCAAGCTGGACTAGAAGAGTGTCGACCTCGGCTTCGCTGGCCCGGTAAACGGAACCGGCGAATAGAGGATTGAGTTCTTGCTGGATGGCGACGGCGGCGTTCATGGCACCCTCCCTTGCGCGTGGGTTTGTTGATCTTTGCCGGAAAACTCAAGCAAATTTCATGCCACCAAGCAGTAAACGATCACGCAAAGGCCTTGACCAACAAAAAGATCAGCAAAATGAAGATAAAAGAGAAAGGAGGCCGGGGCAGGTCCAGGGGTGAGGGCGGCAGATTTTGCCGTCCGGCTGGGGGATTATTGCCGGGGCGGCTCAATCTCCAGGTCTTTGAGACGGCGATCCGAGCGGTGACCACCGAGGGCCAGGGAGATCAGAATCCCGATGGCGATACCCGCGAGCAGGGTGATGGCCAGCAGGGCGGCCCGGGGCATGATTACGGTGATAAAGAGAAACCGCACCGCCATGGGCTCGACGTTCTGAATGATCAGCACCGCCACCAGAACCACCAGCAGAAAGGCCAGCAACAGTTTGAATTTGCTCCGAGAATCTGCAAGCACGGCGATCTCCCCTTCAGTATTTCAGGCCCACCCGTTGACGCACCAACTCCAGGGTGGCGGCCGCTTTTTCCCGGGCTTTGTCTGCTCCCCGCCGCAAAATCTCCCGCACCTGGCCGGGATCGGCCAGAAACTGGTCACGCCGCTCCCGGGCCTGACGGAAATGTTCCCACAAAATCTCGATCAATTCCAGCTTTATTTTACCGTACATCGCCCCGCCGTTGACGTAGAGGCCATGGACCTCGGCCAGGCGCTCCGGTGGCGCGAAAAGCTTGTAAATATTGTAAAGATTGCACTTTTCCGGGTCCTTGGGCTGCTCCACCGGGGTGGAGTCGGTGACGATGGCCATGACCCGCTTCTTGAGTTCCTTGGCCTCCAGGAAGATGGGGATGGTGTTGCCGTAGGACTTGGACATTTTCTGACCATCCAGCCCGGGAATGGTGGCCAGTTTATCATCGATCACCGGTTCGGGCAGCGCAAAGGTCTCGCCGAAGGTGCCGTTGAACTTGCTGGCGATATCCCGGGCCACCTCCAGGTGCTGCTTCTGATCCTTGCCCACCGGCACCCGCTGGGCCTGATAGAGGAGAATATCGGCAGCCATCAGCACCGGATAGGCAAAAAGCCCGTGGCTGGCGGCGATCCCCTTGGCGGTTTTATCCTTGTAGGAGTGGCAGCGCTCCAGCAGCCCCATGGGGGTGATGCAGGAGAGCACCCAGGTCAGCTCCGCCACCTCGGGCACATCGGACTGCACCCAGAAGATACAGCGGTCGGGGTCCAACCCCAGAGCCAAAAAGTCGATGGCCGCCTCCAGGGTACCCGCCGCCAGGCGCTGGGCATCCTGGACCGAGGTCAGGGCGTGGAGATCGACGATGAAAGCATACAGCTCATGCTCGGCCATGCTGGCAATCATCGGCTTCATCATGCCGAAGTAGTTACCGATATGCAGTTGCCCCGAAGGTTGGATGCCGGAAAGAATACGCATGCTGACTCCTCTAAAGATGGAAAACGGAAAACGGTTGCGGGAAGGTAAAAAAAAACGGGGACGCCGGCAACGATTTTCTGCGCCCGCACCCCCGCCAGGAGGAGGAAAATTACAAACCGTTCAGCCTTGAGGCCGAACCGTTACTTGACCTCTTCGTAGTCGGCATCAACCACGTCATCGTCATCCTTCTTGCCGCCGCTTTTAGCGCCGGCTTCCGGGCCGCCGCCAGCTTCCCCGCCGGGGCCACCGGCCTGACCGCCGGCCTGGGAGTACATCATCTCGGCCAGCTTGTGGGAGGCCTGGGTCAGACTCTCGGTACCCTTCTTGATCGCCTCGGCGTCATCGCCCTCCATCAATTTGCGCAGGGAAGCGATCTCGCTCTCCACCTTGCCTTTGGTTTCGGCGTCCACCTTGTCGCCCAGGTCCTTCAGGCTCTTCTCGGTGGCGTAGATCATGGAGTCGGCCTGATTGCGGGCCTCCACCAGCTCTTTACGCTTGCGATCCTCTTCGGCGTGGGCATCGGCGTCCTTCTTCATCCGCTCGATCTCCTCTTGGGAGAGTCCGCTGGAGGCCTGAATCTTGATCGACTGCTCCTTGCCTGAGCCCATATCCTTGGCCGAAACATGGAGAATACCGTTGGCGTCCAGGTCGAAGGTCACCTCAATCTGGGGCACTCCCCGGGGGGCCGGGGGAATTTCGGCCAGATCGAAACGGCCGATGGTTTTGTTGTAGGAAGCCATCTCCCGCTCACCCTGGAGCACATGGATCGACACCGCCGGCTGGTTGTCGGCCGCGGTGGAGAAGATCTGGCTCTTCTTGGTGGGGATGGTGGTGTTCTTTTCGATCAGCTTGGTCATCACCCCGCCCAGGGTCTCGATCCCCAACGAGAGCGGCGTGACATCCAGCAACAGCACATCCTTGACATCGCCCTTGAGCACCCCGCCCTGGATGGCGGCGCCGATGGCCACTACCTCATCGGGGTTGACCCCCTTGTGGGGCTCCTTGCCGAAGATCTCTTTGACCTTCTGCTGCACCCTGGGCATCCGGGTCATCCCGCCCACCAGAATCACCTCGTCGATATCGGAGGCGCTCAGCCCCGCGTCCTTAAGCGCGGTCTTACAGGGGGCGACGGTGCGCTCCACCAGATCCTCGACCAGGCTCTCCAGCTTGGCCCGGCTCAACTTGATATTGAGGTGCTTGGGCCCGGAGGCGTCGGCGGTGATAAAGGGGAGGTTGACACTGGTCTCCATGGTGGTGGAAAGCTCCTGCTTGGCCTTTTCCGCCTCTTCGCGCAGCCGCTGGAGAGCCATCTTGTCCTGCCGCAGATCGATCCCCTGGTCGCGCTTGAACTCGTCGGCCAGCCAGTTGACGATCCGCATATCGAAATCCTCGCCGCCGAGGAAGGTGTCGCCATTGGTGGACTTAACCTCGAACACCCCGTCGCCGATCTCCAGGATCGAAACGTCGAAGGTACCGCCGCCCAGGTCGAAAACGGCAATCTTTTCCTCGCTCTTCTTGTCCAGACCGTAGGCCAGGGAGGCAGCGGTGGGCTCGTTGATGATCCGCTGCACATTGAGGCCCGCGATCTTGCCGGCGTCTTTGGTGGCCTGGCGCTGGGAGTCGTTGAAGTAGGCCGGCACGGTGATCACCGCCTCGGTGACCGGCTCGCCCAGGTACTCCTCGGCGGTCTGCTTCATCTTGGTCAACACCATGGCGGCGATCTCCGCCGGAGCGTACTTCTTGCCATCCACCTCGACGGCGGCGTCGCCATCGCTGCCCTCGACGATCTTGAAGGGGCTGGTCTCGATGCTCTTTTTTACCTCGGAGTCGGTGAACTTGCGCCCGATCAACCGCTTGATCGCGTGCAGGGTCCGAGTGGGGTTGGTCACCGCCTGGCGCTTGGCCACCTGGCCCACCAGCCGCTCCCCGGCATCATTGAACGCCACCACCGACGGGGTGGTGCGATTACCTTCGACGTTGGTGATCACCTTGGGTTCACCGCCCTCCATGATTGCCACGCAGGAGTTGGTGGTACCCAGGTCAATTCCGATTATTTTACCCATGATCAAATCTCCTTAAAAATGGATTCGCAAAAACAGTTTTTATAACTGATTAAAAAAAACTATTTATCCGCCGCGGGGCCGCTGCATACCACCACCTTGGCGGCCCGCAGCAACCGGTCCTTATATAGGTAACCTTTCTGAAACTCATTGAGGATGGTGTTGGCCGGCACCTCGGCGCTGGCCTCCATGGCCAGGGCCTCGTGGTAGTTGGGATCGAAGGGCTCACCCTTGCCGGCCAGGGGTTTGAGGCCGAATTTCTTCAAGGCGGCCAGCAGACCGTGATAGGTCATCTCCACCCCTTCCAGCAGGGCGGAGGCATCGGCGCTGTCCCGCCCCTGCGCGATGGCCCGTTCGAGATTGTCGACGGTGGGGAGCAGTTCCCGCAGCAGATTCTCCTCGGCATATTTGAAATCGGTCTCCCGTTCCCGCCGAATCCGCTTTTTAAAATTTTCAAATTCGGCGGCCAGGCGCAACATCCGGTCTTCCAGGTCGCGGGCCTCGCTGTGGGCCGCGCTCAACTGGCTGAGCAGATCCTCACCCTCGCCACCGGCCCGGGCCCGGCTCTGCTCCTCCGTCTGCAACTCCTCGCCGCTTGCCGCCGTCGGGTTCTGCTCCTGCTCCCGGTCCTGCTCCTCATCCTTCATCGACACAACGTCCTCCCTTGAGCTATAAAGTAAGAAGATCAACCGGCTAACCCGGCGATTGCAGGGACAGTAAGTACGTCAACCGACCTTGTCAAGGCGGCCAAAGCTTATTTCCGGCGGGCCGGAGATTTGACAATTCTTTTTTTTGCGCGTAGAGTTTTCAACCAATTGGATTAAGTGAGAAATCCCAAGCTGCAAGCGCCGGCACCCCCCTGACAATCATCGGCGTCACCACCCGCAAGGAGGAGTTCATGGCTGGAAACCGGATCATCGTCATCATGCTGATTATCGGCCTTATCTGGCCGGCGGCAACGGGATTGGCCATGGAACCGGCGCCCAAGATCCGGGCCGGCATTCCGCCCTATTCAGTGCTGGGCCGGATCATGGCCGCCAACCTGGAGGTTATGGCGGGGGTGGCAAAGAGTGCCCCCGGACAAAAGATCAGCGAGTCCCTCCAGCTGGTCTGGCTGGCCGACCCCGATCCCCGACTCAATAGTATTCAGGTCTGGGACGGCCAGGCAGGCGGGATCTACACCGTGCGCAACCTGGCCAACCAGCTGGAGCCGGCCGCCGGGGCCATCGATTACGCCGTTCGTCACCTCTACGCCCCGGTTCTGCTGATCACCGGCAACACCGACAGCGCTGCCATCCAGCTCTTTGCCGAGGGCTACGACCACCTGGGCGAGGCGATCCGCCGCGAACTGAGCCCGCTCCATCCGGCCCTCAGCCATCTGCCCCGATCAGGCCGGGAGGGCAATGGCGACGAGGAACTGGCCACCACCCGGCTCCGGGCGGTGGAGGCCAACGTGGACTACCAGGTGGCCCGGGCCCTGGAACGCTACGGCGACCGGGTTCAGAGCGGCCGCCTGGTGGTGGTGGGGGCGATTATCGATCTGGCCAACCAGTATCAGGCCGGGCCGGGACGGCTCCACCTGATCAATCTCAACGGTGAAACCGAGGCGGAAAAGATCAAGGCCTCGTCCCACCTGATCCGCCTGAACCGGGAGATGCGCGACTACGTGGGACGAAAATTTTAACGGAGCCCGACGCCTTGATAAACCACGCCGCCACCCCCCAAAGCCCCAACCCCGACCAGCGCTGGCGCCTGGTTGAGAGCGCCATGCGCCGCAACGGCTACCAGGCCGGGGGCCTGATCGAGGCCCTGCACGCGGTGCAGAAATCCTACGGCTATATCGACCTGCCGGCGATGCGAGCCATCGCCGACGCCCTCACTTTGCCCCTGAGCAAGGTTTACGGGGTGGCCACCTTCTACCACTTTTTTCGTTTAAAGCCCAAGGGCCGCCACACCTGCGTGGTCTGGCTGGGCACCGCCTGCTACATCAAGGGAGCAACCGCCAACCTGGAAGAGATCAGCCGCGAATTCGGGATCAAGGCGGCAGAGACCAGCCGGGACGGCCGCCTCTCCCTGCTTACCGCCCGCTGCGTCGGAGCCTGCGGCCAAGCCCCGGCGGTGGTGGTGGATGAACAGGTGATCGGCCAGGCCGAGCCGGCGGCCCTGCTGAAGCTTTTGCGCGACCTCGACGGCCCGGGTAAGGCGGAAAAGCTGGGCCTGCTGGGCAACCACATCGGCGGCAGCGCCTTCCATTTCAAGGTGGAGATCCGGCTGGGGGCCGGGGCCTTCGTCTGCGGCGAGGAGACCGCCCTGATCGCCTCCATCGAAGGGAAAAGAGGACTGCCCCGGCCCCGGCCGCCCTACCCCGCCGAGCATGGCCTCTGGGGCTCTCCCACCCTGATCAACAACGTGGAAACCTTTGCCAACATTACCGCGATCATCAACCGGGGTGCCCCCTGGTTTGCCGCCATGGGCACCGCCAAGAGCAAGGGGACCAAGGTTTTCGCCCTGGCCGGCAAAATCAGCAATACCGGCCTGATCGAGGTCCCCATGGGGATCAGCCTGCACGAGATTGTCGAGGAGATGGGGGGCGGGGCCCCAAACGGCGGTCGGATCAAGGCGGTCCAGACCGGCGGCCCCTCCGGCGGCTGCATCCCGGCGGCCCATTTCCGGCTGCCGGTGGACTACGAATCGTTGCAGGCCGAAGGGTCGATCATGGGTTCCGGCGGGATGATCGTGATGGACGAAGGCGCCGGCATGGTCGATGTGGCCCGGTTCTTCATGGAGTTCTGCGTCGATGAATCCTGCGGCAAGTGCGTGCCCTGCCGGGTGGGAACCAGGCAGATTCTGCTGCTGCTGGAAAAGATCGCCGCCGGCCGGGCTCAAAGCGATGATCTGACCCGGCTGGAGGAACTTTGCGCCATGGTCCGGGCCACCAGCCTCTGCGGCC
>DSDS01000029.1 GCA_011048585.1 Desulfurivibrio alkaliphilus
CGCCACCACCCCTCACCGTGCGTTTGCTGGTGGATGGCGAAGATGTCACTCCCCTCTCCATCCTGACCGATCAGATTATCAGCTATACCCCGGAAACCGATCTGGCCTACGGCCGCCACTCGATCTCCCTGGAGGCGATGGGGGCGGACGGCACCATCCTGCCGGTCAGGTCCTGGACCTTTGTCGTGCCCCAGTCGGAGCATTTCGACCAGGCCGCAGCCAGCGCCAAGGTGGACGCCGAAGTCGGCCAGAAGCTGCTGTACAACTCGGGGGACCAGAGCTCTCACTGGACCACCCAGGTCAACACCACCATCAACGGTGTCGTGGAATCGGGCGGGGTCAAAGCTTCCCTGGACGCGGGGATCTGGTACGTCGAGCAGCAGGGCCCCGACCCCCTTGACGACAACCTGAATCTGAACGACTACCTCTTGCAGCTGGAGTACAACCAGCAGCGTTTCGCCTTCGGGGATCTCCAGGTCAGCGGGACCGAACTCACCGGTGAGTCCATCGCCCGCCGGGGCGGCCTGCTGACTCTGGATATCGCTGAAACCGAGGCCCAGGCCTTTATGCTGCGCAGCAACGCGGTCACCGGCTTTGACCGGATGGTGGCGGTCGATGACGGTGATCAGCGCCTGCTGGGGGCCTCGCTGCAGAAGGATCTGCTGGGGGACAACCGAAGCATGCAAACCGCTGTAGTTAATTTCCTGCCACTATCCCAACTCATTGCAATAACCTCCTCTTTTTGTTATAAAAATCACTCCAGTTACCTCTTGGCACGCCTCCCAGACTCAAAGATTTTTCAACGACACATAGTTCATGGGGTCAGGCCAAACGGCCATGGAGCCATAATGGCCGTTCCCCAGGATCTGGCTGTTACCAGGTAGCACTGGGGGGATACAACCTGGTAGCACCCGCAATGATGCTGTTGCCAGCCCCTCCTAAGGTAAATGGCAGCGCCGGCAAAACCCGATTGTCGTTAATCAGTTTTTATGTTATCTATGCGGGATTTTACGGCCTCGTCCCGCCCTTCTCCCGACCGCGACCGCCCGGCGGCCCGCACCGGTTTTGACAAACTCTACGGATATCTATGAAGAACATCAGAAATTTCAGTATCATCGCCCATATCGATCACGGCAAATCGACCCTGGCCGACCGTTTTATTCAGCATTGCGGGATGGTCACCGACCGCCAGTTCAAGGACCAGTTGCTGGACAACATGGATATCGAGCGGGAGCGAGGGATCACCATCAAGAGCCAGGCGATCTGCCTGCCTTATAAGGCCGCCGACGGCCGCGAATATATCCTTAATTTGGTTGATACCCCGGGGCACGTCGATTTCAGCTACGAGGTCTCCCGGGCTTTGGCCGCCTGCGAAGGCGCCCTGTTGCTGGTGGACGCCGCCCAGGGGATGGAGGCCCAGACCCTGGCCAACCTCTACCTGGCCATGGAGAACGACCTGGAGATCATCCCGGTGATCAACAAGATCGACCTGCCCGCCGCCGACCCGGAGGCGGTGACCGCCCAGATCGTCGATGACCTGGGGCTTGACGAGGAGCGGATCTGCCGTTGTTCGGCCAAAACCGGCCAAGGGGTGGATTCGGTGCTGGAGGCGGTGGTCAAGTTTCTCCCGCCCCCCAAGGGCGATCAGAAAAAACCGCTCCAGGCCCTGATCTTTGATGCCCAATACAACTCCTTCCGGGGGACCATCATCTCCTGCCGGATTGTCGAAGGCCGGATCAAGGCCGGGGACATGATCACCTTTATGTCCAACGGCATCAGCTACAAGGTTGAGGAGGTGGGCCACTTCCACCTCAAGCGGGAGTCCTGCCGGGAACTGGGTGCCGGTGAAGTGGGCTACATCATGGCCGGGATCAAGAGCATCAGCGACGCCCGGGCCGGGGACACCATCACCCTGAAGGAAAACCCCTGTACTTCGGCCCTGCCCGGTTTCCAGCCGGCCAAGCAGGTGGTCTTCTCCTCGATCTACCCGGTCTCCACCGACGAATACGAGGATCTGGCCACCGCCATCGACAAGCTGACCTTAAACGACGCCGCCCTGACCTACCAGAAGGATTCCTCCTCGGCCCTGGGTTTCGGCTTCCGTTGCGGCTTTCTGGGCCTGCTCCATCTCGAGGTGGTCCAGGAGCGGCTGGAACGGGAGTTTGACCTTTCGCTGATCCTCACCGTGCCTTCGGTCAACTACCATGTCTATCTCCAGGACGGCAGCATGGTCGAGGTGGACAACCCGGCCTATTACCCCGACCCCGGCCATATCGAGCGGGTGGAGGAACCCTATATCAAGGCCACCATCCTGATTCCCGAGCGCTACATGGGGGTGGTGATGAACCTCTGCATGGAGCGCCGCGGGGTCAACAGCCATCACCACTACCCGATGCCGGGCCGGATCGAGTTCTCCTGCGAGCTGCCCCTGAGCGAGGTGATCTACGATTTCTACGACAAGCTCAAATCCCTGACCCAGGGCTATGGCTCCTTTGATTACGAACTGCTGGATTATCGCCCCGGCGACCTGGTCAAGCTCGACCTGCTGGTCAATGGCGAGAAGGTGGACGCTCTAGCCCAGCTGGTCCACCGGGCCAACGCCCGGGCGCGGGGGCTTTCCGCCTGCGAAAAGCTGAAGGAGGAGATCCCCCGCCATATGTTCAAGATCGCCATCCAGGCGGCCATCGGCGGCAATGTCGTGGCCCGCACCAACGTTTCGGCCATGCGCAAGGATGTACTGGCCAAATGTTACGGCGGCGACATCACCCGCAAGCGCAAGCTGCTGGAAAAACAGAAGGCCGGCAAGAAGCGGATGAAGACAGTGGGCAACGTCGAGATCCCCCAGAGCGCCTTCCTGGCGGTACTGAAGTCGGATTAGGCGGCCGGTCGGTTAATCGGTGGCAACGAAACCAAGCAGAACTTCGCGCAATTGCCCCCCAAGCAGGGCGACTGCCGCCTCCACGGCCCGCCGCCGGGCCGACTCCCGGTCCCGGGCCGATTCCTTGATGGCCCAGCGCTCGGTGCCCCGCACCGTACCCGCCGGATCATAGAGGGTCAGCGCCAGGGTGCCGCGCTGCCAGTACCAGCCATCCTGACGGCCAAGGTCATCGAGCCGCAACTCGACGTGGAGGGGAAAAGCGTCGGCCCCGGGAGAGGCGGTAAAGCCCGCCGCGGCAACCCCGCCGGCCAGGGCGGCATTAAGGGTGGCCGCCTCAACCCCCAGGGCGACGGGCTTAACCCTGAACCGCCCCGACAGCTCTTCCAAGTCGGCAACCAAACGGGCCAATTGCCAGCGGGGCTCCACCCCCAAACCGCTGGCTTCCACCACCTGCAAAGCCCGTTGCAAGCCCGCCCTTTCCACCTGACTCTCCACGGCTCGTCCGGCGGCGACGATCCGCCGCAACAGATCCCCCTCGCTCCGAGCCCGCTCAATCTGCAGGGCCGTAACCTCATCCAGGCGACCGATCTCGGCCCGCAATCCCGCCGCTGCCGGAGTACGAGCCAGAACCGCCAAAGCATGCCGCTCCCCGCTCAGGGGATCACGCCACACCTCGGCAATCCGCACCCCGCGCACCACCTGCTCGGTATGGGTTACCAGGCTACGGCTTACCTCCAGCTCCCACCGGTCGGCCGCATCGACCAGACCCTCCCCCCCCAGGTAGCGCTGCTCGTCGCTGCGCTGCTCCCGGACAGTTACCTCAAAGACCTTGGCCAGGTCGGCCCGGGCCCGATCCTGGGCGGCGGCCAGGTCGGCGGCCCGGCCCCTACCCACCAGGTAGCCTTGATCGGGATAGCGTTCACTGACCCCGTCCACCCAGTCGGGCTGGGTCCGCAACTCCCGGGTGGCACAACCGCCCCCCGCCAGGGCCAAAACCATTACCAGCAACAGCAGCTTTTTTTGCGTCATCTCATCCCCTCTCCACGGCCCACGGCCCGATCCAGTGATCCTGGATATAGACAACACCTTCCGGTTGCACCTCGACCCCCTGATATACCCTGCTCATCAGCACTCTACCCCCGGACCCCAGCCACTCCACCCTGATCTCGTAACGGCCCGGGGGCAGATACAAACGGGCAAAATGGAGCCGGGCCGGCAGGGTGACCCAGGAACGGGTATCGGCCCGTTCGCTGGCAACAGCGGCGATATTGGCCATTATCCC
Organism: Desulfurivibrio alkaliphilus; assembly: GCA_011048585.1. Classification (GTDB taxonomy): domain Bacteria; phylum Desulfobacterota; class Desulfobulbia; order Desulfobulbales; family Desulfurivibrionaceae; genus Desulfurivibrio; species Desulfurivibrio alkaliphilus_A. The sequence goes on from DSDS01000029.1 coordinate 4,161, forward strand.
CAGCAACTGGTCGTTTTTCTCCACCTCCCTGATGGCACTGCCTTTTACCACCAACCGGGCCAGGGCCCGGCCGGTGATGCCGGGCATGGCCGCTTCCAGGGCCCGGCGGGCCAGATTGTCAAGATCCTCGCCCAGGACCGCCATCACCTCCTCATCGTTGGCGACGACCCGGATCTCGACTTCGGGAGCGGCCCGGCGGGGGGGATAAAATGGGGTGGCCACCCGGTACCAGCGGGCATTGCTCCCCGCCAGAACATTAATTGACTGCTCCTGCCGGACCGGCGCCAGCCCGGTACCCAGAATCACCGTCACCTCTCCCCGACCCTGCCGGGTGCGATCATCCGGCAAAGATTCAACTCCAAACAGATCACGATAGCGCCTGACCTCATCGTCCAGGCCCTGCCGCCGGGCCAGGCGCAGCAGGTCCAGTTGCAGCGACCGGGGAATGGCGGCGACGCCGCCGGTGGAGTGGTAGGCGGCAAAGGCCTTGCGGTAGGCGATCAGGGCGTCACTCCGCTCCCCGGTCTGCTCGAAGACCAGGCCGGAGAGATAACGCATGATCCCTTCCGCACCAAGCTTGCGCTCCTGCTCGGAAAGTTGCCCCAGGGCAAGATCCGCCTGCAGGATCTCCACTCGCGCGGCGACATAATCGGCCAAGGCCAGGTAGTTGAGGGTTTTGTAAAGATGGAGCAGTATCCGCTCGTAGGGATCACCGATGTAACTACGCTTGGCGTCGTTCACCGACAGGGCCGCCGTCTGTTCGCTGATACTGATTACGACAAGCCGGTCGATCAGCTCCTTGGCCTCTTCCAGAACCTGGTTGCTGGCGGCGAAATCTCCCGCCAGCCGCAGGAGCATCCCCTTGTTCAGCAGGTAAAGTACCCGGTCCTCCCGCCCGCCGGCCCTCTTTTCCAGAATTTGCAGGGCCTGCTCGGGCTCTCCCGCCACCAGACGCTCCTGCAGGGAACGCGACGTCTCGGTGTAGGTAGCGCAGCCGGCAGTGATCCCGCCGCCAGCCAGCACCAACAGCAGAGAAAGGAGAGACGGCCAGCCAATCGCGAGCCGTTTGAAAATCATGGTACCCCGGATCAGGAGCGCACGCCCGGGCGAGTGACAAATTTCTTGATCTTCTTCTGGCCGATCCAGACGATCCGATTATCCGCCAGACTGATCAGGGTAAGATCAACCTGATAGTAACGCACCTGCTGCCGCCCCTCGACATCGATGATGGTATTGATCGTCCCCTGAAGCATATAGTCGGCCCCCAACTCCCGGCCCATGGCCTTGCGGGTATCCTCCCGGGCATGGAGGTCCTGGTCCCGGCGCTCTTCCCGAATCTCATCCCGCTCATCCCGGGAAGCGACAAAATCCACCCGCCCGGAATTGATCAAGGCCCGTTGAATATCGGCGACAAAGGTGCGCATATTGATATGCTCATGGCTGAGATTGCGAATCTCGCCCACGATCACCGCCGGTTGACCGCCCTGGGTTCTGATATGCTGCCCCAGCCAGGGTTGTGCCAGGAGATCCTGCACCATCTCTTCGGAAACCAGCCGCGAATCGGTATCGTTCCAGTTGCCGCTAAGATCCCGCACCTGATCGGGCTCAATCCTTTCAACTTTGGTGGAGCAGGCGGCGATCAGTAGTACAGCCAGCAGCAAGCCGGTGTGGTAAAATATGGTCCTTATCATTTCAAATCTCCTTCCACCATGCGATCAAAGATATTATCGGCGTGGCGACCGACGTGAATTTTCAACCCTTCGTCCATCTCCTGAACCATGGCCACGGTGGACTTGACCTGCTGCATATCCAACTCGGCCAAGGCATAAACGGCATCGGTGCGCCGATCCCGCCACCGCCCGATAATCCGGGCCCCTCTCAAGTTGACGCGGGTGACGTTTTCAATCTGGCGCGATAAAGCCTGCTCACTGGTACCGCCGCCACCGGCCACCAGATACTCCCGGGAGACGATCTGCAGATAGGAGGAGAGAATCCGGGCCAGCTCGGCCCGGGCGCGATCATCGGCAACCGAAGTCTGCAGCGACAGATCACCCACGGCCGGGGCCGACCCCACGCCGTGGAACAGCCGCCCGTCGCGGTCACTAAGGGCCTGGGAGCCCCGGTTAACCCAGTCGGGAGCCCCCTTGATCCGCAGGTCGCTCTTTACCACGGTCCGGCTGGCGCAGCCGGTCAGCAACGAGGCCGCCATCAGCAAACCCAGGGCCCAACAAACAGAACGACAACAGCGCGCAAACAGGCTCATAATAACCTCCAACTGGTTATGAGAGGAGCATCCCCCTACGATCTTCCCCATTGCCCGGGCGGTTGTCAAGCGGGAATCCGGCCGCAGCCCGCACTCAACCTACATCATCCTGATCCGGCCGCAATCGGGGCAGACCCAGGTGGGACCATTGCTCAGCCCCCAGCGGTTTTCCTTGAAGCACTCGTCGCAGATCTCGAAACCACAGGGGCAGTTCCAGCAAAAGGGCATACTCCGACCGCAGCAGTGACAGGTGAATCCTTGCCGTCGCCGGCGCCGGCGTGCCGGTTTGGTCGAGTTATTCTCACTCATCCTGGCCCTGCAGTTCAGACCGCAACCACTGTTCGTAGGCCCCACCGCAGGAAGGCATGGGGATGGCCGCCACCTCCGGCACATCATAAGGGTGGATCCGCACGATACTTTCTTCCACCTGGGAAAAATGATCGGCCCGGCTTTTAATCTGACACTGATACTCCTCCGTTCTTTCGATACTGCCCTCCCAGCGATACATGCTGGTGATCGGACCGACAATCTGCACACAGGCGGCCTGGTGTTCCTCCAGCAGGGTTCTGGCGATCCGTTCGGCATCTTCCCTGGTGCCCACGGTGGTCACAATCTGAATATACTCCATTATTTCACCTCCGAATAGTTATCAGCCCAAGCGACTTGCTGGACAAGCGGCTTTTTAATCTGTTACAGTCGTAAGCCTTACCAACCCCAACAATCTATCCAACCCCCAAGGCAAGGAGAGCTTCCATGCTGCTCGCCATAGACGTGGGCAACTCCCACACCGTTATCGGCCTCTTCGACGGCCCCCGCCTGCGCTGCCAGTGGCGAATGGGAACCAACCGGGGAGCCACGGTGGATGAACTGGCCGCCCGGCTGCACGTACTGTTCGCCATGGAAAACGCCACCCTGGGCCAAGTCAGCGGGGTGATCATCGCC
>DSDS01000147.1 GCA_011048585.1 Desulfurivibrio alkaliphilus
GATTAGGGTCGGCCAACGCAAAAACCACCCTGGCGATCCCGGCGGCGATAATCGCCTCGCTGCAGGGCGGGGTCCGGCCATGATGGTTGCAGGGCTCCAGAGTGACATAGAGAGTAGCCCCGGCGACGGCCGCCCCGGCGGCGGTCAGGGCATGGATCTCGGCGTGGGGAGTCCCGGCCCGTCGATGCCAGCCTTTGCCCACCACCCGTCCCCGCCGCACCACCACCGCCCCGACACACGGGTTGGGGGAGGTCTTGCCCAAACCTTTGCGAGCCTCAAGCAGGGCCAGTTTCATGTAGGCGGCATCTTGATCGAAACCCATGGCGGGATGCGGACTCGGCAAGGCTTATTGCTGTTTGGGGGATGAGAGCATGCTTTTCAGTTCCTGCATGAACTCGTTGAGATCCTTGAACTGGCGATAGACGGAGGCGAACCGGACGTAGGCCACCTCATCGATCCGCCGCAACCCATCCATTACCCGCTCACCCACCATCCGCACCGGGATCTCCCGTTCACCGAGGTCCTGGAACTCCCGCTCCAGGCCATCAACAAACTCTTCGATCTGCTCACTGCTCACCGGCCTTTTCTCACAGGCCTTCTTCACCCCCTCCACCACCTTCTGGCGATCCCAAGACTCGCGTCGGCCATCCTTCTTGACCAGCATCGGCATGGTTACTTCCAGGCGTTCATAGGTGGTGAAGCGGCGCTGACAGGCATCACACATCCGGCGCCGACGGGTGATGGTATACTCCTTGTTGAGGCGGGAATCAACCACCCGATTTTCCAAATGGCCGCAATAGGGGCATTTCATGGCATTGTTACTCCGGATTGGCCGGGAGTTTAATCAGGGGAATCCCCGCCTCCGCCAGCATCTCGGCCGCCATGGGATCGGCATAACCTTCCCGGTAATAAATTCTTTCGATGGCGGCGTTGATCAGCATCTTGCTGCAGATGGAGCAGGGCATGTTGGTACAGTAGAGGCTGCACCCCCTCAGGCTCACCCCATGCAGGGCCGCCTGGATAATGGCGTTCTGTTCGGCATGCAAACCCCGGCAGAGTTCGTGGCGTTCCCCCGAGGGGATTCCCATTTGCTCCCGCAGACAACCCACCTCCAGGCAGTGGCGCACGCCGCTGGGAGCCCCGTTATAGCCGGTGGCGACCACCCGCCGCTCCAGGACCAGAACCGCGCCCACTTTACGCCGCATGCAGGTGGCCCGCTGGGCCACCAGCTCGGTAATGGCCATGAAGTACTCGTCCCAGCTCGGCCGCGGTTCCCGGGCAAGCATGATGTCCTACTTTTCCTCGGAATAGAGTACGGGGTAGATGGGGAAACGGGCACAGAGGCGGCGGACCTCGCCCCGGATCGCCGCCAGTTCGCCGGCCTGATCGGAGGAGCCGGCCAGCACTCCGCCGGTGGCCAGGGCCCGATCGATCCAGGCCGCGATCTCCTCCATCTCCGGCTCCTTGAGACCCCGGGTGGTGACGGCCGGGGTTCCGATCCGAATCCCGCTGGTGACAAAACGCTTTTCGGTATCAAAGGGGATGGCGTTCTTGTTGACCGTGATCCCGGCCATCTCCAGAATCTCCTCGGCCTCCTTGCCGGTGATCTTTTTCGGGGTGAGATCCACCAGCAGCAGATGGTTGTCGGTCCCGCCGGAGACCAGCCGGTAGCCCCGCTTAACCAGAGCGTTACCCAGAGTCTGGGCATTTCTGACCACCTGGGTCATATTCTGACGGAATTTTTCTCCCATCGCCTCCTTGAAAGCCACCGCCTTGGCGGCAATGATATGGACCAGTGGGCCGCCCTGGATCCCAGGGAAAATCTTGCTGTCCAGCATCTTGCCGAAATCCTTGCGGGCCAGGATCAATCCGCCGCGGGGGCCCCGCAGGGTCTTATGGGTGGTGGTGGTGACAAAATCGGCATAAGGCACCGGCGAGGGATGAACCCCGGCGGCCACCAAACCGGCGATATGGGCCATATCAACCATGAACAACGCCCCCACCTGGTCGGCTATCCGGCGAAAGGCGGCAAAATCGATGATCCGGGGGTAGGCGCTGGCCCCGGCCACGATCATCTTGGGCCGATGGGTCATGGCCAACCGCTCCACCTCCGCCATGTCGATCCGCTCGCTGCCCCGCTCGACTCCGTAGGAAACGAAACGGTAAAGCTGACCGGAGAAATTGACCGCGCTGCCGTGGGTCAGGTGGCCGCCATGGGCCAGATCCATCCCCAGCACGGTATCTCCAGGCTTAAGGCAGGCGAAATAGACCGCCATATTGGCCTGGCTGCCGGAATGGGGCTGAACATTGGCGTATTCGGCCCCAAATAGCTCCAAGGCCCGGGAGGAGGCCAGCTCCTCGACCCGGTCGGCATATTCGCAGCCGCCATAGTAGCGCTTACCGGGATAACCCTCGGCATATTTATTGGTGAAAATCGAGCCCTGGGCTTCCAGGACCGCCTCGCTGACAATATTCTCCGAGGCGATCATCTCCAACTGATTGTACTGACGACTTAACTCGCCCCGGATGGCACGATCTATCTCCGGATCACTGTTGGCTAGGTAGGACACGGTCGTTTCCCTGCTGATGGAAGGTTAGTTAACAGAACATCTTTATGCGACGCAGATGGCGGCCGCCGGAGAACTCGCCGGCCAGCCAAACCCGAGTTATCTCCTCGGCCAGCCCGGGGCCGGTGGTTCGGGCCCCCAGACACAACACATTGGCATCATTGTGTTCGCGGCTCATACGGGCACCAAAGGTTTCTCCGCAAAGGGCGGCTCGAATGGCCGGGTTGCGATTGGCCGCCATGGACATCCCGATCCCGGTGCCGCAGATCAGGATCCCGCGCTGGCAGGCGCCGTCAGCCACCCGCGAACAGACCGCAGCGGCAATTTCGGGATAATCCACGGAATCGGCGCTCATCACTCCGCAGTCATCCACCTGATGCCCCAGGTCATGTAAAACTCCCAGCACTGCCTCCTTCAGGGCAAAACCGCCATGGTCACAACCCAGTGCCACTCTCATGCCCCCTCCTCGTAGCGCTTCATGATGATAACCGCATTGGTGCCGCCGAACCCGAAGGAGTTGGACATCGCCACCCGGATCGGCATGGCCCGGCCCTTGCCGGGCACGTAATCGAGATCGCACTCGGGATCGGGGTTTTCCAGATTGGCGGTGGGCGGGGCAAATTGATGTTTGACACTCAGGGCGGTGACCACCGCCTCAACCCCACCGGCCCCGCCCAGGAGATGGCCGGTCATCGACTTGGTGGAGCTGACCGCCAGCCTGGCGGCGTGTTCCCCAAACACCGCCTTTAAAGCTCGTGTCTCCACCACGTCATTAAGGGGGGTGGAGGTGCCGTGGGCGTTGACGTAATCGATATCCGTCGGCTGCAACCCGGCATCGGCCAGGGCCGCCTGCATGCAGAGAATCGCCCCGGCTCCATCTTCGGGCGGGGCCGCGATATGGTGGGCATCGCCGGAAAGTCCGTAACCCGCCATCTCGGCATAAATTTTCGCCCCCCGCCGCTTGGCATGCTCCAGCTCCTCCAACAGCAGAATCCCGCCGCCTTCGCCGATGACGAAGCCGTCTCGATCCCGATCAAAGGGGCGGGAAGCCACTGCCGGATCGTCATTACGGGTGGAGAGGGCCTTCATCGCGTGGAAACCGCCAAAACCCATGGGGCAGATCACCGACTCGCTGCCGCCGGTCAGAGCCAGGTCGCAATCCCCGTAGCTGATCGAACGGAAAGCCTCGCCCACCGCGTGGGTGCCGGCGGCACAGGCGGTGGTCACCGACAGATTGGGGCCCTTGGTGCCGTAGAAGATCGAAATCTGGCCGGCGCCCATATTGGGGATCACCATGGGGATAAAGAAGGGGGTAATCCGCCGTTCCCCCCGTTCATGGAGAATCTGGATATACTTCTCAATGGTGGGCAGCCCGCCCATGCCGCAGCCGACGATACTGCCAACCCGGGCGGCGTTCTCCGGGGTGATCTCAAAACCGGAGTCGCGCAGAGCTTCCCGGGCGGCGACCAAAGCGTACTGGACAAACAGCTCCAGATGGCGGACCTCCTTGGTTTCAAAATAATCATCCGGCTCATAACCCTTGACCTCGGCGGCGATCCTTACGCCTTGCCCTGAGGCATCATAGCGGCTGATCGGCGCAATCCCGCTCTTACCGGCACAAAGGGCCTCCCAGCTGGTGGCCGCGTCATTCCCCACCGGAGAGATCAGACCGACTCCGGTTACCACGACTCGTCTTTTCACCGTTAACTATCTCCCTGTTAAGGCTTGGCCTAAAGTTAAGTCATCCCACCGAAGGTCAACCGCGCCGCCTTATTCGGAAATCTTTTTGATATGATCGATGGCGTCCTGAACAGTCACGATCTTTTCCGCCACCTCGTCGGCGATCTCGATATCGAAAGCCTCTTCCATGGCCATGATCAGCTCCACCAGATCCAGGGAGTCGGCGCCCAAATCGTCGATGAAGGATGCGCCGGGCACAACCTTGGCCTTGTCCACGCTCAGCTGCTCCGCGATGATATCGATAAGTTTCTGTTCAACCGCCATGATCTTTCTCCTTGCAATGATTTTTTAAATAAACAACCAGTTCCACAACCGAGAACATCCTATTCAATCAATTTTGTATGGTAAACACTCGGTACTGCCGGCGGGTTAGCCCATATACATGCCGCCGTTGACATGGATGAACTGCCCGGTGAGATAGCGGCCATCCTCGGAAACCAGATAAGCCACGGCCCCGGCCACATCCTCGGGCTCGCCAAGCAGCCCCAGGGGAATTTCACCCCGGATCTTTTCATTGATCTCCTCGGGCAGATCCCGGGTCATGTCGGTGACGATATAGCCTGGGGCCACCCCGTTGACCGTAATATTGCGGGAAGCCAGCTCCCGGGCCGCGGACCGGGTCAACCCCACCAGGCCGGCCTTGGCGGCGGCGTAGTTGAGCTGGCCGGCGTTGCCGGCAAAGCCGATCACCGACGAGATATTAACGATCCGGCCCCAACGTTGCTTCATCATCGCCCGGCTCACCGCCTTCAGGCAGGTGAAGGCCCCCTTGAGGTTGGTGTCCAGCACCTCATCCCACTGGGACTCCTTCATCTTGACCATCAGCCCGTCACGGGTGATCCCGGCATTGTTGACCAGAATATCGATCCGACCGTGAGCGGCCAGGATCTTCTTGAAGGCCTCTTCCGTGCCTTCAGTGTCCGCCACGTTGAAGGCGCATATCTCGGCCTGGCCGCCGGCCGCCCGAATCTGGGCCGCGGTCTCTTCCGCCGCGTCGGGCCGGCTGACGTAATTAACCACGACCAGCGCCCCCATCGCGCCCAGCCGCAGAGAGACCGCCCGTCCGATTCCCCGGCTGCCGCCGGTAACCACCGCCACCTTGCCCTGCAAACTCATCCTTTGTTCCTCTGCTCAATTTTCTCGATCAGTTTGGGGATCACCTGAAAAAGATCGCCGACAATCCCGTAAGTGGCCACGTTGAAGATGGGGGCCTCGGGATCACGATTGATGGCGACGATGGTTTCCGCCGACTGCATCCCCACCAGATGCTGGATCGCCCCGGAAATTCCGCAGGCGATGTAAAGCTTGGGGGCCACGGTTTTCCCGGTCTGGCCCACTTGGTGGGGATAGGGGATCCAGCCGGAATCCACGGCGGCCCGGGAAGCGGCCACCGCTCCGCCCAGGCTGTCGGCCAGCCTGTGGAGCAGGGCGAAACCTTCGGCGTTTTCCAGACCCCGGCCCCCGGCCACCACGATATCGGCCTCGGCCAGATTCACCTTGTCCAAAGCCGCCACCACACTATCGAGTACCTTGACCCGCGATTGCAGGCGAGCCGCCTCCGGCCTCACCTCAACAACCTCACCCCGCCGTTGATCGTCACGGGCCAGGGGCTTCATTACCATGGGCCGAACCGTGGCCATCTGGGGCCTGGTCCGGGGACAGACGATGGTGGCCATGATGTTGCCACCGAAAGCCGGCCGGGTCTGGAGCAGAGCCCCATCCTCCCCGCGAATATCCAGTTCGGTGCAGTCGGCGGTCAAACCGGCAGCCATCATGGTCGCCACCCGGGGAATAAAGGAGCGGCCCACGGCAGTGGCCCCGGCCAGAACAATCTCCGGCTTATGCTCCCGGATCAGGTCGGTGAGGATATTGCCGTAAACATCATCGGTGAAACGGGCCAGGGCCGGATCGTCAACCAGATAAACCCGATCGGCGCCATGGGCGATCAGCTCGGCGGCCGCTCCCCGCAACCCCCGGCCATCCGCGGCCTCGGCGCCGGAACCCAGCAGCACGGCGGAGAGGGCAACCCCCCGCTTATCGGCCAGTCCCCTGCCCGCCCCCAGCAGTTCCAGGGCCACCGGGGCAATCCGTCCATGGCGGAACTCGGCATAAACCCAGACCCCGGCCCAGGAGTCGAGGTCGGCGGTCTGGACCCCCTCTTCCCGCTCCAGCCGTAAGGCCCCGACCTCGCAAACCTCGACACAGGCTCCGCAAAGGGTGCAGTTATCACCCACCACCGCGTGATCCCCCTCCACGCGGATGGCCCCAAAGGTGCAGGTTTCTTCACACAAACCGCAGGCGATACAGGCCTCGGTATCAATTTTCAGCATATCAGGCTCCGCCCTCTACAAATTACAATATTTTAGCCAATTCAATCACCAGCTGCTCCACCTGCTCCTCCACCGGACCACTGATAATGGTCCGTTCACCCCGGGGCTGGGGCGAGAAGACCCGTACCACTTGGGTTGGCGAGCCTTTAAGGCCGATCTGATCGGGGTCGGCATCGATATCGGCGGCGGAAAGCGGGGTGATCTGCAACTTTTTGGCCTTCATCTTCCCCTTCAGGGAGGGCAGCCGAGGCTCGTTGATCTCTTTGACCACGGTGAAAAGGGCCGGCAGCTTGACCTCCAGGGTATCATAGCCGTCATCCATCAGCCGCTCCACGCTAATCACCCCGTTGCCGCTCCCCAGCACCTTTCGGATGCAGGTAACGTAGGGTATGTTCAGCCGTTCGGCCAGGCCGGGCCCCACTTGGGCGGTGTCACCATCAATGGCCTGCTTGCCGCAAAGCACCAGATCGGCTCCGCCCACCTTTTTGATGGCCTGGGCCAGGGTGTGGGTGGTGGCCCAGGTGTCGGCCCCGGCGAAAGCC
>DSDS01000144.1 GCA_011048585.1 Desulfurivibrio alkaliphilus
ATATTCTGGCCCTGCTGGCCTCCGGGCGCACCGTGCGCCGTCAGGTCACCATTCCCGAGGGGGCCAACCTCTATCAGGTGGCCCAACTGCTGGCGGACCAACGGTTGGTGGATTACCCCGATTTTGTCGCCTTCGCCACCGATCCGGCCTCTCCGGCCCGGTTTGGCCTGGACTCTCCCACCCTGGAGGGTTGGCTTTTCCCCGATACCTACTATTTCACCCGGGGGCAGCGGCGGGATGAGATCGCGCGGGTGCTGGTGGAGCGGGCCCGGCGGGTGCTGGCCGAACTGCTGGCCGAATTGGACCATGAAACCGGCTTAAACGAGCGGGAGCTGATGACCCTGGCCTCCATCGTGGAAAAGGAGACCGGCTTGGCGGCGGAACGGGAGTTGATCGCCGGGGTGTTTTTTAACCGGCTGGAGCGGCGGATGCGGCTCCAGACCGATCCCACCGTGATCTATGGCCTGCAAAGCTTCGACCGCCGCCTGACCCGCCAGGATCTGCGCACTCCGACCCCTTACAACACCTACCTCATCTCTGGTCTGCCGCCGGGCCCCATCGCCAATCCCGGCCGGGCGGCCATCGCCGCCGTCCTGCGCCCCCAGGAGACCGATTATCTCTACTTTGTTTCCCGCAATGACGGCTCCCACCACTTCTCCCGCAACCTTCGCGACCACAACCGGGCGGTTCAGCGTTATCAGCGTTGATCGGCTTCTTTTTTACTCCCGGATAAAGTCGATCTTGTGGTCGGCCGGCATCATGACGGGGTCGATCTCGACGGCGATCTCGGCTCCGTACTCCTTCTCCAGCTCCAGTAGCTCGCCCCGTTTCTTGTTGAGGATATACTGGGCCACCTCCATGGGCAGCCGACAGAGAACCTTTTTGGCCTGGCGGCGACTCATGCCGGTCTGGATCTGGCGCAGATGGCTCAGCGCCATGTTTTCCACCGAGCGGATCATGCCCCGGCCTTCGCAGTGGGGGCAGGTTTTGTAGCTGGTACTCTGGAGCGGCGCCGCCATCTTCTGGCGGGAGATCTGCATCAGGCCGAACTTGGAGATCTTGGAGAAATCGACCTTGGCCTTGTCCTTCTTCATGCACTCCCGCACCTTTTTCTCCACCTCGCGGGTGTGGGCGGCGGAACGCATGTCGATGAAATCCACCACGATCAGCCCGCCCAGATCCCGCATCCGCAACTGGCGGGCCAACTCCTCGGCCGCTTCCATGTTGGCGATAAAGATGCTCTCTTCGAAATCCCGGTCCTTGGAGGAGGTGCGGCCCGAGTTGACGTCGACGGCCACCAGGGCCTCGGTGGGGTTGATGACGATGGAGCCGCCGGAGGGCAGCGCCACGGTGGGCTGAAACATCTGCTCGATCTGCTTTTCCACGTGGTACTGGTGGAAGATCGGCTGGCTGCCCTGGTGCAGCTTGACCGTCGTCTTCTTGCGCTGGGCCGCCGGCAGCAGCTGGAGAAAGTTGCGGACCTGCTCGGCGGCCTCCTCGTCGTCCACCAGGATCTCCCGAATATCGGTGGTGTAGTGGTCGCGCAGGAAACGAGAGATGATGTTCTGCTCCTTGTAGATCAGGGCCGGCGCGGCCATGGTCTGACCGTTCTTCTTGATCTCTTCCCAGAGATTGAGGAGATAGCGCAGGTCCTGGCCCAGAGAGGTTTTGGTGATCTCCTGGCTGGCGGTGCGGATGATATAGCCGATCCCTTCGGGAATATTGAGGCCCTCCACCATCTCGCGGAGTTTGCGGCGCTGGGCCTCATCGTCGATCTTACGGGAGATGCCGGACGAATCGCTGCCCGGCATCAGCACCAGGCATCTCCCCGGCAGGGAGAGATAGGTGGTCAGGCTGGGGCCTTTGTTGCCGGTGGCCTCCTTGACCACCTCCACCAGAACCTCCTGACCCTTTTTGACCACGTCCTGGATCTTGAGGTTTTTCCAGTGGGTCTCCGGGTCCACCTCCTGACTGTAGTATTCCGGGTGGATCTCGCTGAAGGAGAGGAAGCCGTTCTTGGGCAGGCCGAGGTCGACAAAGGCGGCCTGGAGATTGGCCTCCACCGAGGTGATCCGGCCCTTGTAGATGTTGCCCTTGATCTGGGCCCGGCTCACCGATTCGATGAAAAATCCCTCCACCTTGCCGTTTTCCAGCAGGGCCAGCCGGCACTCTTCCGGTTCGTCGGTGTTGATCAGCAGCTTATAACCGCTGCCCGGTTTGGCTGGAGGGGAATCCTCCTCCTCACTGGCGGGCTTGGCGGCACTTTTGGGTTTGGGTTTGGGTTTGGCCTTGGGCGCGGCCTTGGCTTTGGCCCTGGGTTTGGCTTTGGCCTTGGGCTGGGTCTGGGGAGCGACTTCAACGTCCGGTTGTTGGGGCGGGGCGTCCTGAAGGTCAGGGGGAGCGTCCTGGGACGCAACCTTGGCCTCGGCGGCTTCCCGGGCCGCTCGCTCCTTGGCCCGGGCTCGCTGGTTGCGGCGGCGGGCCGAGGCGCTCAAGGCCCGGGCCGATTTGGCGGCCTCACTCCGTCCGGCGGGTTGCTCCGCAGTCCCGGTTTCGTCACCGCCCTGGGTCGGGGGGATCGGAGTCCTCTCTTTTGAGGTCTTGGGGGTTGATTGCTGGGGTTGCTGCTCGGTTTTCTCTTTTTCCTTGTCGGGCATGGTGCCGCGTTCCTCTTGGCTGTTTTTTTCGGGTTGCTCTTTTTTGCGGCCCAGCCATTGGCTGACCCGGTCGAGTACTGAACGGGGTTGGTCGTCGCTCATGGTCTTCTGCTCTCTCAATCTGGATGCGAAAATTTCCGGCTGCCGGCCTGCCGTTTACGCCGGCGGGCGGTCCGCCGATTTCTGGTCCCGTTCCCGGGGGGCAATCACATAGTAATCCCGGTCGCGATGGCGGGAAATTTTAACTTGGCCAGACGCCACCAGGCGGGTCAGAAGCGCGGCGGCCCGGTCCGGTTGGATCCCCAGGGCCGCCGCCAGGTCATCGGCGGGGCAGGGTCGGCGCTGCAGCAGATGCAAAATATCCTCTTGGTCGGCCTGCCGGCCGGAAACCTCGGACTTATCACTGCCGCGTTCCAGTGAATTGCGGTCGGTCAGGATGTCAACCGGCAGCTGGAAGCAGGTCGCCGCCGCCCGCAACTGCTCCAAGGAGAGGGGCAGGGCGAAAGTTTCCAGGGGAGGGCGGGCCACGGTGTTGAGCTGAATCCGCTCCGGCTGGATCCGCTCCACCGCCACCGCTAGAGCGGCCAGATCCTCGGGGGCATCGTTGATTCCCCGGGCAAGCAGGATCTCCAGCCAGCAGCGGCCGGTGAATTCCCGGCTGAAATCTACCAGCCCCCCGATCAATCGCTCCAGGTCGCATTCCGCCGCCGGCCGGTCGATGCGGCGGTAGCTCTCCTGGCGGGCGGCATCCAGGGAGGGAACCACCACGTCGGCTTTGGCCAGTTCCCGGCGCACCTCGGGCAGGTAAAGCAGCGAACCGTTGGTCAATACCGCCACCGGCTTGGTGGAGATCTGTTTCAGATGGGCGATGATTGCCCCCAGGCCGCTGTGCAGGGTGGGCTCGCCGGAGGCGGTGATGGTCAGGATATCCAGCCGGGCCACGGCCTCGGCGTCGGCGAAATAGGCGTCGATTTCGGCGATGATCGCCGCGGTTGAGGTGTATTCGCCCCGGGTGTTGGTGAAGGTGGTGGTGGGGCCGACTTCGCAGTAAATACAGTTGAAGTTGCAGATTTTGGGAGGCAGAAGGTCGATGCCCAGCGAGACGCCGAGCCGGCGGGAGTTGACCGGGCCGAAGATATGGTCCATAGCAGTTTTTGATAACCTGTTATTTTTGTATGAATTTGAAATGCCGAAACTTACCGTCCCCGAACGGAATTGGCAAGCCTAATCTCAAAGGATGGGAAAGCGGAAGCCGGGGGTTACCGCTTGACAGCACCTACTCCGTTGCGTAGATTCCCCTCTACCACCCTATATTAACCCAGATGAGGAAGAATGAGATGCGAAGTGACGCCCTGCGAAAAGGTCTGGAACGCGCCCCCCACCGTTCGCTGCTTAAAGCCATGGGATATACCGATGAGGAGATCTCCCGCCCCCTGATCGGGATCGCCCACGCCCACAACGAGATCATTCCCGGCCATATCCATCTGGACCGGATCGTGGCGGCGGTCAAGGATGGAGTGAGAATGGCCGGCGGCACCCCCATCGCCTTCGCCACCATCGGGGTCTGCGACGGCCTGGCCATGAACCATCAGGGGATGAAATACTCCCTGGCCAGCCGGGAGGTGATCGCCGACTCGGTGGAGATTGTGGCCATGGCCCATCCCTTCGACGCCCTGGTGATGGTCCCCAACTGCGACAAGGTCACCCCCGGCATGCTGATGGCGATGCTGCGGGTCAATATCCCCGCCCTGATGGTCAGCGGCGGCCCCATGCTTACCGGCCGCTTCCGGGGCAAGGATGTCCACCTGGTCAGCGTTTTCGAGGGGGTGGGTCGGGTACGGGCCAACACCATGAGCATGGATGAGCTCCACGAGCTGGAGGAGCGGGCCTGTCCCGGTTGCGGATCCTGTGCCGGCATGTTCACCGCCAACTCGATGAACTGCCTGGCCGAGGCCATCGGTCTGGCCCTGCCCGGCAACGGCACCATTCCGGCGGTGGCCGCCGCCCGAATCAGGCTGGCCAAACACGCCGGAATGGCGGTGATGAATCTGCTGCGGGAAAATATCCGTCCCCGCGACATTGCCACCGCAGCGGCCTTTGAGAACGCCATGGCGGTGGATATGGCCCTGGGCTGTTCCACCAACACCGTCCTGCATGTGCCGGCCATCGCCCGCGAGGCCGGGGTGGATCTGCCCCTCTCCTCCTTCAACGAGGTCAGCGCCAAGGCCCCCCATCTCTGCAGCCTGATCCCCGGCGGCCCCCACAGTCTGCAACAGCTGGATGAGGCTGGCGGGGTGCCGGCGGTGATGCATGAGTTGTGCAAGAGTGAAGCGGGGCTTAATCTGGAAGTGATGACCGCCACCGGCAAAACCCTGCGGGAAAACCTTGAAGGGGTCAGGAGCTTTGATGCCGAGGTGATCCGACCGGCGAGCAATCCCTACCATCGGGTGGGGGGTATTGCCGTGCTTTACGGCAATCTGGCCCCGGACGGAGCGGTGGTCAAGCAGTCGGCGGTGGCCGACGAGATGCTGACCCATCGCGGCCCGGCCCGGGTCTTCGACAGCGAGGCCGAGGCGCAGGCGGCGATCCTTGACGGCAAGATCAAGTCCGGCGACGTGGTGGTGATCCGTTACTGCGGGCCCAAGGGTGGGCCGGGGATGCCCGAGATGCTCTCTCCCACCGCCGCCATCATCGGCATGGGTTTGGGCAAAAGCGTGGCCCTGATCACCGACGGCCGCTTCTCCGGCGGCACCCAGGGAGCCTGTATCGGCCACGTCTCCCCGGAGGCCGCCGAGGGTGGTCCCATCGCCCTGGTGGCCGAGGGCGACGAGATCATGATCGATATTCCCAGGCATCAGCTGGAGTTGCGGGTTGATGCCGCCGAGCTGGAAAAACGGCGGGCCGGCTGGAAGGCGCCGGCGGCCAGGATCACCACCGGTTATGCCGCCCGCTACGCCAGAATGGTAACCTCGGGCAGCACCGGCGCGGTTCTGGAGTAGCCGTTGGGCCTTAACTTTTGCCGGGCCCTGCTTTTACTCTTGATCGTGGTGGCCGGGGTTCCCGGAGCTTGGGCCCAGGGGGAGTTGCAGTGGGAACTCAGCGCCGATCGCCTGAGCCACCAGGAAGAGCCGGAGGGGCGGCTGGTGCTGGCCGAAGGTGGGGTGGTCCTCTCCCGCCCGGCCGCGGCGGGGGGGGCGCTGACCATCAAGGCCGACCGGATCAGTTATTACCCCGACCGGGGGCTGGTGGAGGCCCGGGGCCGGGTCAGTATCGAATCTCCCGACGAAGAGGTGGCGGCCGAGGCCGCTTCCCTCTCCCTGCGCGACGAGACCGGCGCCCTGACCAGGGCCACCATCTTTTTGCCCGCCAGCGGGCTCTATATCAAGGGGGGGAGCATCGAGAAAACCGGGGAAGTCACCTATGAGCTGCGGGATGCCTGGCTCTCCGCCTGCCACCCCGATGAGGATTGCCCCCCGGCCTGGTCCTTTACCAGCAAACGGGCCAAGATCACCCTGGAGGGGATGGCTCACCTCTATCACTCCGCCTTTCGGATCCGGGAAACCCCGACGGCCTATCTGCCCTACCTGCTGTTACCGGCCAAGATCAAGCGCCAGAGCGGTTTTCTTTTCCCGGAATGGTCCCGCTCCCGCCGCGACGGGCTGGGGGTAGCTCTGCCCTATTTTATCAATCTCTCTCCCAGCGCCGATCTGACCCTGCATCCCCGATACCTGGAGCACCGGGGCCTGCTCGCCGCCGCCGAGTTCCGCTACGCCGCCGGGCCCGACTCCCGGGGGATGCTGGTGGCCAGTTTTCTCAAGGATAAGACGGTGGACGATGAGACCTACGATTTCAAAAATGACGGCCTGTTGCGGAGCACCACCAACCGCTACTGGGTTCGGGGCAAGGCCGACCATGATTTCGGCGACAACCTGATCGGCCGGCTGGATCTGGACCTGGTCTCCGATCAGGATTTTATCCAGGAGTTTGATTCCGGCTCGCTGGGCTATCCCACCCTGGACCGGGAGTTCAACGAAACCTTCGGCCGCGACTTGCTGGAGCCCTCCCTGACCACTCGCCAATCGGCCCTGCAACTGGGCAAGACCCGTGACAATCTGGTGTTGACCGGAGAGTTGCGCCTGCAGCAGGACTCCCGCCACGAAAAGCAGGCGGTCAGCCCCCTGCAATCGCTGCCCCGGCTTAACTTCGCCGCCCGCGCCCCCCTGCGGCAACGGAGCTCCAGCCTGGCCTTAAACAGCGAATACGTGCATTACTGGCGGAGCCGGGGGATCGCCGCCCATCGGCTTGATCTGCATCCGCAACTGGTCACCCCCATGCCCCGGGCCGGGGGCTGGCTGGAGGGCCGGCTCACCACCGGGGCGCGCCAGACCATGTACCTGGTGACCGAGCATGGCGACGATTATCACTGGGAACATGAGCGCTATCAGGATCGCAGCGCCGTCGATGTGGAGGCCAACCTGGCCACCACCCTGGTACGCGATTTCGCCCTGTCCCGGGGCCTTG
>DSDS01000121.1 GCA_011048585.1 Desulfurivibrio alkaliphilus
GCGGCTGCCAGCTGGGTTTTAAGCAGCCGGAGGAAATTATCATCGGTCCGGCTCTTTTGCCGGTCGGCCGCAGCCGGGGAGGAGATCAGAATGAGCATCATCAGCAGCAGCAAGGGCAGCGCGCGCGGCAGAATGGCCCCGCCGGGTTCAGGGAGCTGGTTCCGGTTCGATCTTCTCCTGCTGCTGCCAGCGGGATAGGGCATCCAGGGCGACTTGGGCACGATATTCTCCTCGCAGTCGTTTGGGCATCTTTTTGCCCGCCAGCGGGGGAAAGAGCCCGAAATTGATATTGGAGGGTTGAAACAGCTTGGCTTCGGTGCTGGTCAAGTGGGTGATCAGGGCCCCGTGGGCGGTTTCCGGCGGCGGCACCGTGCCCGCTTGGCCGGTGGCCAAGCGGGCGGCGTTGATCCCGGCCAACAAACCGCAGGCGGTTGATTCCACATAGCCCTCCACCCCGCTGATCTGGCCGGCCAGCAGAATGTCGGGCCGGGCCATGAGCTGCAGGGTGGGTTGCAACACCTTGGGGGCGCAAACAAAGGTGTTGCGGTGAATGCTCCCCAGGCGGGCAAACTCCACCTTTTCCAGCCCCGGGATCAGGCGCAATACCCGCTGTTGGGCCGGGTGGGTCATCTTGGTCTGGAAGCCGACCAGATTGTAGAGAATCCCTTCCCGGTTTTCCCGGCGTAACTGTACCACCGCGTAGGCTTCCCGGCCGGTACGGGGGTCGATCAGTCCCACTGGTTTCATGGGGCCGAAGCGGGGGGCGTCTTCCCCCCGGGCGGCCATCACTTCGATGGGCAGACAGCCCTCGAAGTATTTTGGTTCCTCGAAATCGTGCAGCGGGACCTTTTCCGCCGCCAGCATCGCCGCGATCAGGGCCTGGTACTGTTCCTGGTTCAGGGGGCAGTTAAGGTAGTCGCCGGGGCCTTCCTCGTAGCGGGAGGCCTGGAAAACCACACTCATGTCCAGGGATTCGGCATAAACGATGGGGGCGATGGCGTCGTAGAAGGCCAGGTGTTTGGCTCCGATCAGCCGAGCCAGGGCGGTGGAGAGCGCCGCCGATGCCAGAGGGCCGGCGGCAATGATCAGGGGGGTGGAATCCGGGGGAGGAATTTCGTTCAGCTCCCGGCGGACAATGGTGATCAGGGGATGCTGCTCCAGGCGAGTGGTGACATGGCGGGCGAACAGTTCCCGATCTACGGCCAGGGCGCGGCCCGCCGGAATCCGGGTGGCGTCGGCGGCGGCCATGATCAGGGAATTGAGCCGCCGCATCTCCTCCTTGAGCAACCCGACGGCGGCATGGACCCCCTCGGCGCGCAGAGAGTTGCTGCAAACCAGTTCGGCCAGATCGGGGGAGCGATGGGCCGGGCTGAAAGCGCCCGGCTTCATCTCGTAAATGACTGTCGGCAAACCCCGGCGGGCGAGCTGCCAGGCCGCTTCTGCTCCGGCCAGCCCGCCGCCGATGATGGCGATCTTTTCGCTCACAGACCCAGTTCGGTCTTAATGGCGTTGACCACGGTGTCGCTGGAGGTGCCGGTGATGCTCTTGAGCAGCCCCTCCTTTTCATAAAAGCCGACCAGGGGGGCGGTTTTCTGATTGTAGGTCTCCAGGCGGTGGCTGATCGCCTCCACCGTTTCGTCGTCCCGCTGAATCACCGGGCTGCCGCACTTGTCGCAGATCCCTTCCTGTTTGGGGGGGGTGCTTTTGACGTTGTAAATTGCCTGGCAATCGGAGTTGGAGCAGGTCCGGCGGGTGGTGAGCCGGTCGAGGATGACATCCCGGGGGACGTCGATGCTGACCACCATGTCCAACTTGATATCCAGCTTGGCCAGCAGCTCCTTCAGGGCCTCGGCCTGAGGGATGGTGCGGGGGAAGCCGTCCAGCAGGAAACCCTTGGCGCAGTCGGGCTGCTGCAGCCGTTTTTCCATGATGCCCATGATCAGGGAATCGGGTACCAAATCGCCCTTTTTCATGAAATCTTCAGCCTGCTTGCCCAGATCGGAGCCGGCCTGCACTTCGCCCCGCAGGATATCGCCGGTGGATATCTGGACCGAGCCGTCGATGGCGGTGAGCATTTTGGCCACCGTGCCCTTGCCGGCGCCCGGGGCGCCCAAAAGAATCAGTTTCATCGTTAAACCTCCTTCAATTGTAACTTGTTGGGATATGGTGAATGGACCTAAGATAAGGAGGGGACTATATACACGATTTTAGCGGGAGCGAACAGGAAAAAAACCATTCTTGGCCGGTCGGTCCGGCCAAGAATGGTATCAGATGCCGATGAGTAAAAGGCAATAAAGTCGGGTTGCCTCTTGGACAAATCGCGGGCCGTACAGGTCGGCTTAGCTCACCGTCCGTAACTGGGTGACGGTCTGGGGGCGCCGTAGCCGGGAGCGGCCGGGGCCTTGGGGGTCAGGCTTTTGATATAGGCCACCAGATCCTTCATCTCGGTCGAGTCAACGGCGATGGCCTTGCCCTTGTTGGCATTGACGATGCAAAGGTTGATCGCCTCCTCCAAGGTGTTCAGGTTTTGGCCCATGATCCTGAATCTGGTTTTACCGCCGGCCTGCTCCAGGTTGCGGCCGTCGGGATGGCAGGCGTTGCAGGACATCTCACCTCCGAAGGCGTTCTGCTCCCGGAAAAGCTTCTTGCCCCGCTCTGCGGGCAGATGACCTCCCGCCCAGGCCGCCGTGGCCGTCAGGGCCAAAATGAGTCCGATGATCATCGGTGCTTTGCTGGTTTTCATCCTGTTTCCTCCTTTTGGGTAGGATTTTCCGGTTATCGCCAAAACGGGAACCCTTGCCATGACCAGAAAGCGGGTCAAGAAGAAAGAACCAAGCCGTCCCCATGAGTCACGTTAAAGGATGGTTCGCCACCCTGTCAATCAGATAAATTAAGGTCTGAAAACAGCAGCGGTAAAGGAGGTTACGGCATGATGGCGGAAGCGCGATTCCGGCTCCGGTCGGCCAGGTTGGCCAGTACCGGGATCACCACCATGGTCAGCAGGGTAGAGGCGGTCAGGCCGCCGATGATCACCGTGGCGATGGGGGAGAAGCGCTCGGCTCCCACCGCCAGTTCCAGGGCCAGGGGCAGCATGCCGGCGGCGGTGGAGAAGGTGGTCATCATGATGGGGCGGCAGCGCACCGCCACCGCCCGGTGCAGCGCCTCGGGCATGGCCAGGCCGGTTGCCCGCAGATCATCGGCAAAGGTGAGCAGCACGATACTATTGTTGACCACGGTTCCCACCAGCATGATGATCCCCAGCAGAGCCGGCATCGACACCACCTTGCCGGCCAGCAGCAAAGCCAGGGCCACCCCGATAAACTGCAGGGGGATGGCGGCCATCAGGGTCAGGGGCTTAAGAAAGGAGCGGAACTGGGCCAGCAGGATCAGATAGACCGCCAAGGCCCCCAGCAGCAGGGCCCGCATCATCCGGCCGCGAGCCTCTTCGAAGTCGCTCTGTTCGCCGGTGATCCGCAACTGGTAGCCGGGGGGTACGGCCAGGGTCGCCAGGCCGGCCCGCAGTTCGCCGACGATTTTGGAAAGCGGCCGGCCCTGGTTGTAGGCCAGCACTTCCAGGGTAATCTCCAGGTCTTCCCGGGTGATGATCCGGGGGCCCAGGGTTTCGTTGAACTCCGCCAACTCCCGCAGGGGAACGCTGCCACCACCGGCCACCGGGATGCGTACCCCGGCCAGGTCTCCCGGTTGGCGGCGATCGCCGGCCTGGTAACGCACCACCACATCCAGATCGCGGCGGTCGGAGCGCGAAAGGGTGGTGGCCGTTTCACCCTCCAGGGCGCGGTAAACCTCCGCCGCCACCTGCTTGCCGTCCAGACCCAGTTCGGCAGCCCGTTGGGGGTCGAGCGTTACCTCAAGCTGGGGATTGTCCAGGGCCCAGTTGGCATAAGGCGAGGTCACCCCCGGGCTGTTCCGGTAGAGCCCCAGAACCTCCTGGGCCAGGCGGACCAGGATTTGGGGGTCGGGGCCGGAGATCCGCACGGTCAAAGGGGCCGCGGTGGTGGCCCTGGCGGTGCCTCCCTTCTCCTTGGGAACCGCCAGGGTTACCCCGGGAATCTCCAGGGCCGCCAGCCGGGTCCGTTCCATTACCTCCCACATGGTGTCCTGGCGCTGGTTGCGAGGGGTAAGATTGACGGTCAGCTCGGCCTGGTTGCCGTCCATGGCGCCCCGGTCGCCCAGGGAGCGGGCCCCGGTTTCATAGCCTATCGAGGAGCTGATCCCCACCACCGAGGGCTCCAGCAGCAGCCGCTCTTCGATGGTCGCCACCGCCGCCGCCGTGGTCGCCAAAGGGGTGCCCGGGACCAGATCCAAGGTGAACTGGAAGTTGCCCGAATCGAAGCGGGGCAGCATTTCACTGCCCAGCAGGTTGATGATTCGGCCTGAACCCAGCAGCAGAAGCAGGACCAGGAGCAGGGTTTTACCGGGGTGCTTGAGGGCCAGGCCCAGGGTTGCCAGGTAGAAATCCCGCAGGTGGTCAAGAATGATGGGGCCGGGGTTGAAGAAGCGTCTTGAACCGCCGCCGGCCTTGGGTTTGAGCAAGAAGGCAGCCAGCAGGGGAACCAAGGTCATGGTGACCAGAAAGGAGGAGGTCAGGGCAAAGAGGAGAGTCCAGGCCAGGGGACCGAAAAGACGGCCGACAAAGCCCCCCAGGAAAGCCATGGGCAGCAGTACCGCCACCGTGGTACTCAACCCGGCCAGCAGGGGTTGCAGCAGCTCTTCCGCCGCCGCGATGGCCGCCTTTTTGGGGGTGGCCGGCCCGGTCAGGTGGCGCTCGACATTCTCGATCACCACCACCGCCCCATCCACCAGCATGCCGATGGCCAGGATAATGGCCGACATGGTCACCATGTTGAGATCGATACCGCTGGCGGCCATGGCGATAAAGGTGAGGAGAAAGGCCACGGGGATCGAGATCCCAACGATCAGGGCCTGACGGAGATCCCCCAGGAAGAGCAGGATAATCACCAGAGTCAGGAGGATGGCGGTCAGGATGGTGCTGTTCATGTTGTTGATCACCACCTCGGTGAAGATCGAATCGTCGTCGGCAATCTCTAGTTTGAGTTGCGGATGCGCCTGGCCCAACTCCGCCAGGGCCTCTCGAACCAGGGCCGCCACCGCCACGGTGTTGGCCTCGCTCCGCTTGAGAATCTGCAGGGCAATGGCCGGTTCGCCGTTAAAGCGGTAGGCCGCCCGGGGGGTGTCGTCGGGTTGCAGGGTTACCCGGGCCACGTCGCCCAGGCGAATCTCCCGGTCCTCCCTTCGCTCCAGTAAAAGTTCCGCCACCATCTCCGGCTCGGTCAAGGGGGCGTCGAAACGGATCACCAGCTCCTGGCCGGTCCGGCTGATGACGCCGCCGGAATCGAGCAGATTCCAGCCCCGCAGGGCGTTCTTGACCCCCTCCATGGTCTGGCCGTAAGCCTGCATCCGGGCCGGGTCCACCGCCACCTCCAGCCGATTGCGCCAGCCTCCGAAGATATCGACTCCGGCCACTCCGGCCACCAGTTGCAGGCGGTCGCGCAACTGGTTTTCGGCCAACTCCCGAACCTGATTCAACGGCAGCAGGTCGCTTTTCAGAGCGACGGTGACGATCGGTTTGTCGGAGGAGGAGAACTCCAGGACCTGGGGTTCGCTGATGCCGGCGGGCAGTTGATGGCGGATGCGACCGATGGCGTTTTGCACGTCCACCGCCGCGGCGGCCACCTGGCGCCCATAGTGGAACTCGGCTTTTACCACCGACAGACCGGTCTGGCTGGTGGATCTGACCTGGCGGATGCCGTCGATCCCGATCAGTTCCTCCTCGATAAGCTTGCTCAGGGTTCTGGCCACATCGGGGGCCGAGAGCCCGGGGTAGGGGGTAATCACCGTCACCACCGGGGGGTCGGTGTCGGGGAAAAGCTGCACCGGCAGATTGAGGCGGGAGGTCACCCCGAAGATCAGGGTGGCGATCAGCAAGGCGTAGACGGTGTGGCGATAGCGAAAGGAGAGGGCGGGCCAGCTCATGTTTGCGGCTTACCTGACCCGCACCGGCCGGGCGTCGGCCAGCTCGGGATGGGGGGTGACGATCAGTTTCTCGCCAGGGGTCAAACCGGAGGTGATCTGAACTCGGCCGTCGGCGGTGGTCAGGCCCGGCACCACCTGTCGCCAATGGGCCAGGCCATCCCGGTAGATAAAAACCCCCCGTTCATCCTTCCGGTAATGGAGGGCCGCCCCCGGCACCAGGAGGGTGTCGGGTACCCTGGTTTGCAGAACTCTGGCCCGCACCGCCATGCCCGGCCGTAACTGTTGCGCCGCATCACTGAAATCGTTGCCAAAAAAGATCTCCAGGGTGCCGCTGCGGCTCCGGCGGTCAAGATCGGGATGGAGGCGATCGATTTGGGCCGGCCAGTCGAGCTCCAGGGCGGCCACGCTCAGACGCGTTTTTTGACCCACCGCCAGGCCGGCCAGATCGTTTTGGGGCACCGGAATCACCGCCTTCAGCTCCCGGTGGGAGACCAGATCCAGCAGGGGTTGGCCCACTCCCACCGTCTCCTCCGGGTCGATATGGACCTGGGCGATAAGCCCGGCAAAGGGCGCTCTGATTTCGGCATGGGAGTGGCGCAGGCGGGCCCCCTCCAGGGCTTCGCTTTTTTCCCGCTGGGCGGCCTCGGTGGTTTGAAGGACGCGCCGGGTGGTGTCGACCTCCAGCCGGCTGATCGCCCCCTGCTCCAGCAGCGACTCCTCGGCGGCCAAACGGTCGCGCCAGAATACGGCTTCGGCCTCGGCTCCGGCCAGGGCCGCCGCCAGCCGGTCCCGTTCAGCCCGCAACTCCCGCTGGTCAAGTCGGATCAGCAGTTCATCCTTGGCCACCGTTTCACCCTCCCGGCGGGGCAATTCAGCCAGCCGTCCTCCCACCAGGGCCGCAATCGAGGCGCGGCGGCGGGCTTCCACGGTGCCGACGTAATCTGCCCATAACTCCAGGTCCTGCACGTTCAGGATTTGGATCTCCACCAGGGGAGGGGTGGCCTGGGGGAGCGGCAGCGGTCTGGTGACCCGGTAAAGACGCCAGCCAACCAGGACGATCAGGGCCAGGACCAGGA
>DSDS01000164.1 GCA_011048585.1 Desulfurivibrio alkaliphilus
AGTGATCGGAAAAAATCAAGCATAAAATTAACTATTTTTTCTATCTTCTTGTTTTTCTGGGGCAACAGAATATTGCCCAAAACATAAAACCGCACCACATCTCGTGCCGCGGCCGATCAGCACAACCATATCTTGAGCCCACAAGGGGTTGGAGGGCCCCCGATGGCACCAGAATTAAAAAAATTTTTCACCCTCTGCTGCCCCCATCCCCAACTGACCTGCTGGTTTATCCTGGCCGACGACGGCCCAATCCGGGTCGATTTCCAGGCGGCCAACCACCGGCGGGCCGTGCTGACCCTCCGGCAGTGGGGGGCCATGGTCAACGACGGGAGCCGAAAGGCCGCCTCCGCCGCGGCACGGTTGCTACGGCAGCGGCTTGCCTGCTATCTGGCCGGCGAAAGCCGCTGCTTCTTCGCCGATCCGCCGCCCTCCCCCTTCCTGGCGGCGGGCAGCGCGTTCCAGCAGCGGGTTTGGCGGCAAATTGGCGCCATCCCTTATGGGGAGACCAGAAGTTACGGCGAGATCAGCCGGACCCTGGGCGACCGGAACCTGGCCCGGGCGGTGGGCGGCGCCTGTGGCGCCAACCCCTGCCCGCTGCTGATCCCCTGTCATCGGGTGGTGGGGAAAAATTCGTTGGGGGGGTTCACCGGCGGCATTGAGATCAAAAAGCTGCTGCTGACCATCGAAGGCTAACCAAAAACCGGCGGGCGAGCGTCAATCCTCTTCCAGCATTTTCAGAACCGCGGCGGGGATATCCTTAAGCGGCAGCACTTTATCCACCGCCCCCACCTCCACCGCCTCCTTGGGCATCCCGTAAACCACGCAGGAGGCCTCATCCTGGGCGATGGTCCGAGCCCCGGCCTGCTTCATCTTCAGCATTCCCTGGGAGCCATCCTTGCCCATGCCGGTCAGGATCACCCCGATGGCGTTGGCACCGCCGTAGGCGGCTACCGAGTTAAAGAGCACATCCACCGCCGGCCGCTGATAGCAGACCATGGGGCCGCTTTTGATATTCACGTAGTAGCGGGCTCCGCTCCGCCGCATCACCATGTGAAAGTTCCCCGGGGCCAGCAGGGCGGTACCCGGAACCACCGCGTCGCCATCCTCCGCCTCCTTAACCCGCACCTGACAGAGGCTGTCCAGGCGTTCGGCGAAGCTGGTGGTGAACTTGGCCGGCATATGCTGAACAATCATAATACCGGGAGAGTTGGGGGGGAACTGGGTCAGCACCTCTTTCAGGGCCTCGGTTCCGCCGGTGGAGGCACCGATGGCGATCAGCTTGTTGGTGGTCCGGGTCAGCGACAACTTGGGAGCAACGGCACTGGGAGTGGTGATCACCCGGCGTTGCCGGGTCACGTTCACCTGGGCCGCGGCCCGAATCTTTTCCGCCAGCTGGGTACTCATGTCGCCCACCGAATACGCCTCGCCGGGCTTGCTGATCACCTCCACCGCTCCAATCTCCATGGCCTCCAGGGCCAGGCTGCCGCCCTCGCGGGTCAGCGAACTGACGATAATCACCGGCAGGGGGTAATACCTCATCAGCTTGCGCAGGAAGGTGATCCCGTCCATGCGCGGCATTTCGATATCCAGGGTGATCACATCGGGCTTGAGGGCCACGATCTTGTCCCGGGCCACATAGGGGTCGGGAGCCGTACCCACCACTTCAATATCCTTTTCGCGGGACAGCTCCTCGCTGAAGACCTTGCGAACCACCGCGGAATCGTCAACCACCAAAACCCTTATCTTACCCATAATGGCGCCGTTTGCATGCTGTTGGCCCGACCATCCTTTATCATCCCAAGAAGGGGTTAGCTAAAAACCACCCAAAGCCGACCAAAGTCGGTGTCGAACAGAAACGCTCCGGGCTCACTGGCAATTTCAGCCCCGGAAAACTGATCCAGGATCGTCGCCTCGGGAATATTCAGCTTGGATTCCCCGGCGGGATCGATCTTGCCCAGCAGGCTGCCCACCGCCATATTGGTGGCCTCCTTGGCGGTGTCCAGCATCTGTTCATCGCTGATATCCGCTTCATCGGCCCCGAGAAAGTTCATGGTGACGTTACGGGCCAGCCGTTTGGGCAGATAGATGGTGAAGCGCCCGGACTGGGGCCCCTGGTAGACGATATCGGCCCGGATATAGGTGTCGTCGCAGACCAGCGCCTCGGGACCGGGAACCTCATCGACCGGTTCCAGAAAGGTGAAGAACATGGTTTCAAACACTTCACCAAAAGTCTGAAAAATTAACGACCTGAACTGCCCATCCATCGGCTGAGTCTCCACGGCGGTTAAGGGGTTTTAAAAATCCATATCATCTTCGCTGACCGCCGCCGGCTGCGAAGGGGCTTCGACCTTGTGCTGGTAGGCCTTCTCCAGAACCTCGTAGAGGATCTTCTTAATGCTCTCCGGCTGGAAGGGCTTCCTGACGTAACCGGCCGCTCCCAGCCGGCGGGCCTCATCCATCCGGGCCTCGCTGGATTCGGTGGTGATGAAGATCAAGGGGATCCGCCGAAAATCATCGTTACCGGCCACCTCTCGCAGCAGCTCCATTCCCCCCATCACCGGCATGTTGATGTCGGAGAGAATCACGTCGATCCAGTCGTTTTCAAGAATTTCCAGGGCCTCTTTACCGTGGGCGGCCTCAAAAAAACTGCCCACCGGCACCCCGGCCATCTCCACCGTCTTCTTGATAACCGCCCGCATGGTTGCCGAATCATCCGCCACCAGAATATTAAATGCCATTGCTCTTCCTTATATTCGCTATATTCGCTGCGGTTTGTTATTCTGCCAGCCCTTTCGCTCCGCGCCACGACCACCCCGGGGAAGCCTGAAACCGGAAACATCAACGACTATAACCGCCTTTGCCCTAGAGTTGAAGCAGTTCTTCGGCCTCTTCAAGCTCATGCAACAGGTTGGCCATGCACATATCGAGGTGGGAACGGGTAATGCCAAAGCGGCGCAACCCCTCCCCCTGCAGTTTGGTGGCCAGCCCGTCGGCCCCCACCCCGATTCCCATGGAGATCACCAGGGCATTGCTCAGGGCGACCAACGCGGCCAGGGGCTCCTTACTCAGAACTTCCGGGTCGTGGTGAAGCATCACCGCCTGCTGAATATCCTCGGGAAACTCCCAGTGCTTGAGGATAATCCCCCCAAGGTTGGCGTGGCTGACCCCCAGAATCTCCTGCTCCACCTCGACAAACGACCTCTCCCCTTCGCTCACCCGGGCCATGATCCGCTCAAAATCGTCGGAGACAAAACTGCTCAGAAAACGCTTGCCAATATCATGGAGCAGACCGGCGGTGAAAGCGGCGCCGCTATCCACCCCCTGCACCTTGCCCACCAGCTGTTTGACCATGATGGCCACCGCCACCGAGTGGCGCCACAACTCGCCCTGCTCCAGTTCATAGCCGGACCCCACCGCCCCCTTATAAAAGCGGGCGCTGCTGCTGGTGATGATGATATCCTTGAGGTTCTTATCTCCAATCACCACCAGGGCCTCCCGCAGGGAGGAGACCTTGCGGGAAAGTCCGAAATAGGGAGCGTTGCAGATCTTCAGGACGTTGGCGGTGATCACCTCGTCGTACTGGATAACCTCGGCCAGAAGGCGGACATCGGTTTCGGGATCGGCCAGCAAACCCATCACCCGCTGGGCCACCTTGGGAAAGGGTTGAACATGTTTTACCAGGCCCAGAATCTCTTCCACTCTGCTCATAGCTCGAACTCCCCCCGGCCGGAAACCTTAAGGGTCGTCAGCCCGCTACCAACCGCGATGCTGATCGTGCGGTTACTGGAGCCCCCCACATCTTCCTTGGTGATCATAATGTTGTTTTTCCAGAACATCTTGCGCAGCACAGCGTTATTACGCTTGCCGATATTGAAAATTCCCGAATTATCCATGATCTGACTGCCGCCCACCACCTTGACCACCAGCCGGGTTTTCACCGCCCCGAACTTGTAGGTCTCCTTGAAGAGCAAGGGGATTCCGGTGTCGGCGAACATAAAGGGTTTGGCCTGGGCCTTCCCCTTGTCCAGCGACGAGTCCGGCAGCATATAGTGCAGCAGCCCCGCGACTTTGGCGACCGGGTCCCAGATGGCCACCCCGATGCAGGATCCCAGGGAATAGGTGATCAACACATCCTCGGGATTGTTGCTCACCTTCATATCCGAGATTCCAACCACAATTTTCATGAAGCTTTTTCCCGCAAGCTATTTTTTCCGGTAGGCCGTGGAGGCAATTTGACTGAACCCGTGTTTCAGGCTGGAGATGCTTTCCGAGTGCCCGATGAAGAGATAACCGCCCGGGGCCAGGGCCTGGTGAAACTTATTGAGCAGCACCTGCTGGGTTTCTCGATTGAAATAGATCATTACGTTGCGGCAGAAGATCACATCCAGGCCACCGTTCCAGGGAAAATTATCCATCAGATTGAAGCGTTCGAAGCTGATGCGGCGGCGCAGGAACTCCTTGACCCGCACGTTACCTTCGGCCTTCCCCACTCCCCGCTGGAAATATTTTTTCAGATAGCTTTGGGGAACTTTGGCCACCCGATCCAGGGAGTAAACCCCCCGCCGGGCATGGGCCAGCACTCGGGTGGAGATATCGGTGGCCAGAATTCGGTAGCTCCAGCCCGGTTTGTCGGCAAAAAAATCCTCGGTGACCAGGGCGATGGTATAGGGTTCCTCGCCGGAAGAGGCGGCCGCCGACCAGATAACCAGCTCCTTCTTGCCGCCGCCCCGGGAAGCGAGCTCGGGCAAGACCTGGCTGGTCAGTAGCTCGAAATGACTGTTTTCACGAAAAAAACTGGTAAAATTGGTGGAGACCACATCGATCATCTGCACCAACTCTTCACCACTGGTGTCGTTGAGCACATAATCGTAGTAGTCGGAGAAGCTGTCCATGGACAACGCCCGCAGGCGCTTGCCCAAACGGGCGTTGAGCAGCTCCTTCTTTTCCGCCTTTAGGTAGATCCCGGTTTTTTGATAAACCAAGGCGCTGAACTTACGGAAAACGGCTTCGCTAAGCTGCGCCTTCCGGAAGCCCAGGTGATTGCTGAAATCTTTGGTCATGGAGCTAGTGGCCCGGCGGAAGGCCTACATCTCCTGAAAATGTTGCAGCAACCCGTCGCCCACCACCCGATCCACATCGAGCAGGATCTTCACCGATCCCTTAAGTTTGGCCATGCCGAGAATATTTTCCGTTTCCCGGGAGGAACCCAGAGCGGGCGGGGGTTCAATCTCCCCGGCGGCGATGTTGGCCACTTCGGAAACCGAATCAACCACCATCC
The DNA here is from genome assembly GCA_011048585.1 of Desulfurivibrio alkaliphilus. GTDB lineage: Bacteria > Desulfobacterota > Desulfobulbia > Desulfobulbales > Desulfurivibrionaceae > Desulfurivibrio > Desulfurivibrio alkaliphilus_A. The sequence goes on from DSDS01000164.1 coordinate 5,279, forward strand.
CCGCCTGAACCGGGCCACTCCGGCCCTGCACCTCGACCACGATGACACAGGTCCGTTCATCGTACTCCTTGCCGGGCATCCCGAACTTGAGCCGGAGGTCCATCACCGGGATCACCCGACCCCGCAGATTGATCACCCCCTTGATGTAGTGAGGGGTGTGGGGCACGGCGGTAATCTCCATCACCCCGATGATCTCCCGCACCTTGAGAATCCCCACCCCATACTCCTCGGAACCGAGGGAGAAGGTCAGATACTTGCCGGCCAGCCCCCGAACTCCCTGCTCGGAGTCTCCCAGCCGGGCCTCCGCAGCCACTTTTTCCGCCTCCATGGCAACTCCTCCTGCAATTAAGCTTTGCATCTCCGCGGACAACCGGCCGGCCCAACCGACCGGCGATTACTCCGCCGCCGCGTCACTGATGATCCCGGCCAGATCAAGAATCAAACCCACCCGTCCATCGCCGAGAATGGTACCTCCGGCCACGCCCCTGACATCCTGCATCCCGCCCAGGTTTTTGATCACCACCTCTTCCTTGCCCAGCAACTCATCCACCATCAGGGCCCGCTGGCGACCTTCATTTTCCACCACCACCACGATCGCCTCGCAGGGATCGCTGTGGGTGGGCTCCACTCCGAAGAGCTGGTAGAGGCGGATGATCGGCACCAGGTTGCCCCGGGTCAGGAGCGACTCGCCCCGGCCATGAACGGTGTTATAGTTTTTGCGCTCCGGCTTCATAGACTCCTGGATGGCGATGGTGGGAATGACATAACGCTCGCTGCCGACCCGAACGATGATCCCATCGATGATCGCCAGGGTCAGGGGCAGGCGGATCACAAAGAGGCTGCCCTTGCCGGGCTGGCTGTGGACCTCCACCTTGCCCCGCAGCTTTTCCACCGCCTTCTTGACCACATCCATGCCCACCCCCCGGCCGGAAACATCGGTGATCTGGTCGGCGGTGGAAAAACCGGGCAGGAAGATCAGGTTGTTGAGCTCGAAGTCGCTCATGCTCTCACCCGGCTGGATCAGGCCGCGGCTCTCGGCCTTTTTTCTGATCTTGGCCGCGGGGAGTCCCTCGCCGTCATCCTCGATCTCGATCACCATGTTGCCGCCCTTCTGGTAGGCCCGGAGGTGGACCTTGCCGGTGGGCGGCTTGCCGTGGGCGATACGCTCCTCAGGGGTCTGAATTCCGTGGTCCACCGAGTTGCGCATCATGTGGACCAGGGGGTCATAGATGGAATCGACCATGTTGCGGTCGATCTCGGTCTCCGCCCCCTCCATCACCAGATCCACCTTCTTGCCGGTCTTTTTGGAGAGATCGCGGACCAGGCGGATCATCTTGTCGAAGGTCTGCTTGATCGGAACCATGCGCATCGACATGGCGGTGCGCTGCAACTCGGAGGTGATGCGGCCCAGTTGGGAAAAATCCTTGATCAGCTTAGGGTCGGCAATTCTGGTGATCAGCGGGTTTTGGCGCACCAGGGACTGCATGATCACCAACTCCCCCACCGCGTTGACCAGGGCGTCAAGCTTTTCCACATCGACCTTGATTGAGGCCCCCAGCTTCTTTTTGGGGGCCGCGGCGGGGGCCTCGGAGCCGTTGCCGTCGGCGGAGGGCCGAGGCCCCGGGGCGGCCTTGGGGACCGGCGCCACCGCCGGCCGGGCCTCACCCTCACCCTCACCCTCCGCCGACGGCAACGGCTCCGAGGCCCCCGCCGCGGCCCCCAAAAAGAAGCTGGGGGCCTCAATCAAGGTCGATGTGGAAAAGCTTGACGCCCTGGTCAACGCGGTGGGGGAGTTGG
>DSDS01000081.1 GCA_011048585.1 Desulfurivibrio alkaliphilus
GCCGCCGGCCGGCGGCCTGATCAGTAAATGGTATATGGTTCTGGGGGCAATGCAGGCGGATATGCTATGGGTTATGGTGATCTACCTGATCAGTTCATTCTTGAACGCCGCCTATTTTCTCCCCATTGTCTATCGAGCGTTTTTCTGTCGGTCGGAGGAGGCCCTGTTTGAGAATAAGGTTGCGGAGGCTCCCTGGCGCTGCGTGGTCCCGCTGGCCTTGACCGCCCTTATTTCCATTATGTTGTTTTTCTTTTCCTACCCATTTTTCGAGCTGGCTGCCGTTGCGGTGCAGGGTAGCGGACAATAGCGCTTGAGGCGACGATATGGAGCATGAAAAAATGGAACTCTCTCACCAGCCGGTGCCGGGTTACCGACTGGCGTTTTATCTGGTTTTTGCCGCTTCCATGGCCTATCTGACCTTGATTTTCATTCAAGGCTGAAAAGGAGCAAGCGATGAGCAGCGAAAAAAAACATCTGTTCGACCAGCCCCGAAATGTTCAAAGAGTCCTCTACGGACTTTTTGCCCTGCTGGGAATCAGTTTGGCCTTGGAGCCTTTTATTCATAAGCACTCCTATTTTCCCTGGGAGGATTGGCTGGGGTTTTACGCCATATACGGTTTTGTCGCCTGTGTATTGCTGGTGCTGGGCGCCAAATATATTCTGCGGCCGTTGGTAAAAAGGGACGAGCACTACTATGATTGAGCATATACCTCCGGCTCCGGTTTTTATTCTCGGAGCCTTGCTGATACCCCTGCTGAAGGGACATCTCAAGTCGGCCTATCTGCTGATGTTGCCCGTGGCCAGCTTTTTTCTGCTCCAGAGTTCACCGGTGGGAACCGAATTAAGCGCCGACTTTTTCGGATTCGAACTGGTGTTTTTTAAGGTAGATCGGCTCTCCTTGGTTTTCGGCTATATTTTTCATCTGATCGCTCTGATCGCCTCGATTTATATGCTCAATATCAAAAGCGATCTGGAGTATATGGCCGGAATGATCTATGCCGGCAGCGCCTTGGGGGTGGTTTTCGCCGGGGACCTTTTCACCTTTTTCGTCTTTTGGGAGATGTTGACCCTCAGCGCCTTACCCCTGTTGCTGGCCCGTAGAACCAAAGGTTCATCGGAGGCCGCTTTTCGCTATCTTATGGTCCATGTGTTCGGTGGCCTGCTGCTGTTGGCCGGGATCATTATGTATATCAATGAGCAACAGAGTATCGCCTTGGGTTTTATCGGTTTGGGCAGTCCGGCGACCTATTGCATTTTTCTGGGTATGGGAATCAATGCCGCTTGGCCCTTTTTCCACGCCTGGTTGCCGGATGCCTATCCCGAGGCCACGGTGGGTGGAGCGGTGTTTATGAGCGCGCTGACCACCAAAACCGCAGTTTATGCTTTGGCGCGTACTTATCCGGGGACGGAGATCCTGATCTGGATTGGAGTGGCCATGACCGCTTTTCCCATCTTTTACGCAGTGATCGAAAACGATCTGCGCCGGGTGCTCTCCTACAGCCTGATCAACCAGGTCGGTTTTATGATGGTGGGGATCGGGATCGGCACCGAGCTGGCCCTCAATGGCGCCGCCGCTCACGCTTTTGCCCACATCCTCTATAAATCATTGCTTTTCATGTCCATGGGGGCGGTCATTTACCGCACCGGCAAGATCAATGCCACCGACTTGGGGGGCTTGTACAAATCGATGCCTTGGACCGCCTTCTTTTGCATTATAGGCGCCGCTTCGATTTCGGCCTTTCCGCTGACCAGTGGTTTTATTAGTAAATCCATGGTGTTGGATGCCGCCGCCCACGGTCATATGGGTTTTGTCTGGCTGGCCCTGCTTTTTGCCTCGGCCGGCGTATTCCACCATTCAGGGATCAAGATTCCCTTTTTCGCCTTCTTTTCCCATGATGCCGGGCACCGGGTCAAGGAAGCCCCTGCCAATATGTTGGTGGCCATGGGGATTGCCGCCTTCTTCTGCATCCTGCTCGGGGTCTATCCTCAGGTGCTCTACGCCATTTTGCCTTACCCGGTGGAGTTTGTCCCCTACACCGCCCCCCATGTCCTGTTCCAAATGCAGCTGTTGCTCTTCTCGGCTCTGGCCTTTGTCCTGTTGCTGCTTTCTGGAATTTACCCCGCTGAAATTCGGGCGATTAATCTTGATGTAGACCTGCTTTATCGCAAAGGTGGGGCCTTGGCTTACACAATTCTGGCCACGGTACTTAACGGGATTAACGCCGTGGCCGATCGTCATGTCGTCCACGGCCTGACCGCCCGGCTCGCTCGCTTCGGGGCCGATGCTCCGGCCCGTCTCTGCCTGCTGGTGGTAAAACCGGTCTGGCAGCTGAGCGGGGTAAAAATAGACGGTCCCGACGGGGCCGAACAGCGACTGCTGGACACCTTCCGCCGCTCACTCTTCACGGTGGGCAGCAGCGCCATCTGCACGGTGGCGGTGCTGTTGGCCCTGCTGCTGCTGCTCTCCTAGAAAGGTAACCCCTTTTTATTGTCTCCGCTTGGGAGGGTTAAAACCCCCACCTTTCAGGTGGCAGCTTTAGCGTCGATTGTCTACGATAGATGCCATGACCTACCGACATGGCTCTCATACGGTTTTCACGATTCATCTGCATCTGGTATGGATCACGAAGTACCGGAAGAAAGTACTGGTTGACAGCGTAGCCCTTCGAGTACGGGAGATGATCCGCGAGATATGTCAGTGTGAGGGAGTTGACATCATCAAGGGTCATGTTTCGCAGGACCATATCCATCTGTTTGTCTCTCTTCCGCCGCAGGTGACGATCAGTCGTCTTGTACAAAGGCTGAAGGGTAAGACCTCGTTCAAATTGCTGAATGAATTTGCACACCTGCGCAAGACATATTGGGGTCGGCATTTTTGGGCGCGGGGGTATTTCTGCTGTAGTAGCGGCAATGTTACCGATGATGTGATCGAGCGGTACATTGAGGGCCAAGATGTTACCTCCGACGACAATTTCAAGGTAGAGGGTGAGCAGTCGGCGTAGCCGACCCCGCCAGCTTTAGCTGTTAACCGAAGCCACCGCCTTAAGGCGGTGGAGTATTCACTTTAGCCTGCACCAGGTATCACGGCTGTCTCGGGGCGGTGTGATCGCGTAATCACGCCATTGGGCTTCGTGACGGCAGGGATGACTGGATGGATCGGCGACAGTTTGTCAAATTAGGTTTGCATACCGTGCTGGCGGCCGGCCGGTGACCGGGCCTTCCCCCGACCGGGTGATGATCATGCAGAGCTACGACCTCTTTCCCTGGCGGACGGTGCTGGCCAACGTCGAGTACGGCCTGGAGATGCAGGGCTGGGAACGAAAACGGCGGCGGCAGAAGGCTCGGGAGTTGCTCGCCCTGGTCGGCTTGGAAGCTTGCGAGGAGCAGCATCCCGGGGAACTGTCGGGGGGGATGCGCCAGCGGGTGGCCATCGCCCGGGCTCTGGCGCGAGCGGCGGATGACCATCGTCTTCGTCACCCACGATATCAACGAAGCCCTCAATCTGGCCGACCGGGTGGCGGTGCTGCCATCCCGGCTGGGGGCCTTCCGGGAGCTGTTTTCCCTTGAGCTGTCCCGGCCCCGGGATCCGCGCGACCCCGCCTGCCTCAAACTCCGGGACCGGGTGGAGCGGCTTTTGGCCTGACCCTTCGGCTGGAGTCCTACTTCACGAGGCGCGAGAGGATCTGGTAGTTGCGGTTAACCATGCTGCGGGGCTCCACCATCAGGCCGGCCTGGATCAGGGCGTTGTCCAGGATCTGCTCCGCCACCTGGCGGGCCAGGGTTTCGTCCCGGCCGCGCAGTTCCTCCAGGCCGCTGATCAAGGGGTGGCTGGGGTTGATCTCCAGATTTTTGCCGCCGAAAGGGGGCAGCTTCTGGCCCGAGGCCCGCATCACCCGTTCCATGCTGCTGGTCATGAAGCCGTCGGGGTTGACCACCATGGCCGGGCTGTCGGTGAGGCGCTTGGACTCCTTGACCTCCTTGACCTTGTCGCCCAGGACCTCCTTGAACCACTGGCCCAAAGCCGCCGCCTTCTCCGGGTTCAGGCCCGACTTCTCCTGCTTTTCGCCCTGCTCCTTTTCCGCTGCCGGCTGGTCAAAGGCCGAAAGGTCAAGATCGGCCCGGTCGGCGGAAACCAGCTGGTGCTCCTTGAACTCGCCGATATGGCTGAGGGCGAAGTCGTCCATGGGGTCCAGGGTGTAGAGCACTTCGATCTCGCGTTGGCGGAAGGCCTCGATGTAGGGGCCGTTCTCGATCGCTTCCCGGTTGGGGCCGCTGATGTAGTAGATATCTTTCTGCTCGGGGGCCAGTCGCTGGCAATACTCTTCCAAAGAGGTCAGCTTGCCCGCTTCGGTCTTGGATGATTCGAAGCGGAGCAGGCCGGCCAGCTCCGAACGGTAGTTGAAATCGGAGATCGCCCCCTCCTTGAGGAAAGAGCCGAAGGTTTGCCACAGTTTTTCGTAGGTTTCCGGCTGCTCCTTGGCCAGTTCGGCGAAGAACTTGAGCAGCCGCTTGCTGATCACCCGGTTGATCTTGGCCACCAAAGCGCTGTCCTGGAGGGCCTGGCGGGAGATGTTGAGCGGCAGATCCTCGCTGTCGATCACCCCTTTGACGAAACGCAGCCACTCGGGCAGGATGCTCTTGCTGTGCTGCTCGATCAGCACCCTTTGGCAGTAGAGGTTGACCCCCGGGTCCATCCGCCCGAAGCCCAGGCGCTCGATATTGTCGGTGGGAATAAAGAGCAGGGCCTTGACCGCCAGCGGCGCGTCGGCGCTGAAATGGAGCCGGGCCAGGGGTTCGTCGAAGGCGTTGGCGATATATTTGTAAAACTCGTTGTACTCTTCCTCTTTGATCTCACTCTTGCCCCGGGCCCAGAGGGCCTGGACGGTGTTGATCGCCTCGTCGTCGACCTTGATGGGAAAGGAGACGAAGCTGGAGTAGCGGCGAATGATCTGCTTGATCCGCTCGGGATCGGCAAACTCCTTGGCATCCTCTTTCAATTCCAGAATGACTTTGGTGCCCCGCCTGATGCCGGGGCAGGGGGCGATGGTGTAAGTGCCGGCGGCGTCGGAGACCCATTCGTGGCCGGCATCGTCCGGCCGGTAGCTGCGTGATTGCACCCGGACCTCGCCGGCCACCATGAAGGCGGCGTAAAAGCCCACTCCGAATTGACCGATCAGGCTCAGGTCTTTCTGTTGGGCCGCGTCCAGGTTAGCCAGAAAGGTTCGTGAACCGGAATGGGCGATGGTGCCCAGGTTGCTCTCCAGTTCGCCGCGATCCATGCCGATACCGGTATCGATGATGATGAGGGTGTTTTTCTCCTGGTCGACCCGGATATTGATCTCCAGGGGCAGGTGATCGTCAAAGACCTCTTCGGCCAGCAATCGCTGGTGGCGGAATTTTTCCAGGGCGTCGGCGGCGTTGCTGATCAGCTCCCGCAAAAAAATCTCCCGCTCGGTATAGAGCGAGTGGATGACGATATCCAGCATCTTCTTAACTTCGGCCTGAAACTCGCGGGTCTCGGCGGCCGGGGCGGTTTGTTGGCTGCTCATTGCGATCCTCCTTGGTTTTATATTGTCCGGCGGACAAAAATAAGCATGATCGAGGCGGTGTCAAGGGGGGCGGGACGGTCATTTTACCCCTTTTGTTCCCAGCCCGCTTGGTGTAAGCTCACGAGTGGACGTTATTCATAATAACTCGGCGTAAAGGAGGAGGTCATGGCCCGGTCAATAACCCTGGATCAGGATGAGTGTATCGGCTGTCAAAGTTGCGTGGAAATCTGCCCGGAGGTCTTCGGCTTTGACCAGGAGATCGAAAAGGCCTTCGTTCTTGAAGGGGCCGACGGTGATCTGGCCTGTGCCCAGGAGGCCGCCGATTCCTGTCCGGTGGCCTGCATCGTTGTGGGCTGATTAGCCTTACCTTTTGTGTACCAAAACTATTTCGGGTTTCACCACAAGCCGTTTGCCATCACCCCCGACCCCCGGGCCCTCTACCTCAGTGAACGGCACCGTGAGGCCCTGGCCCACCTGCTTTATGGGGCGGGGGAGGGCGGCGGCTTCGTACTGCTGACCGGCGAGGTCGGCACCGGCAAAACCACCCTCTGCCGCAGCCTGCTGGAGCAGCTGCCCGCCGATGTCGATCTGGCCCTGATCCTCAACCCCAAGCTCGATGCCGTCGAGTTGGTGGCCGCGATCTGTGACGAGCTGAAGATCCCCTATCCCGCCGGCAGCGCCAGTTTGAAGGTGCTGGTGGCCGCCCTTAACGACTACCTCCTGCAAAACCATGCCGCCGGTCGCCGGACGGTACTGATCATCGATGAGGCCCAGAACCTGGCCCCCGAGGTTCTGGAGCAGGTGCGGCTGTTGACCAATCTGGAAACCGCCGAGATCAAGCTGTTGCAGATCGTTCTGATCGGTCAGCCGGAGTTGCGGGAGTTGCTGCAGAGTGACGAGTTGCGCCAGTTGGCCCAGCGAATCACCGCCCGTTATCATCTGGACCCCCTGGATCGTGCAGAGAGCGTCGCCTATGTCCGCCATCGCTTGCAGGTGGCGGGGGTTGAGCGACCGCTTTTTTCCGCCGCGGCGCTCAAGGCCCTCTACCGCCTGAGCGGCGGGGTGCCGCGCCTGATCAACGTTATCGCCGATCGAGCCCTGCTCGGAGCCTACGTGGAGGAGCGCAACCTGGTTGACGAGGCGATTTTGCGCCGGGCCGCTCGGGAAGTGCTGGCCGCTTCCACCGGCCCCGCCCGCTCGGGTCGGCGACTGGTTGGGCTCGGCTCTCCCCGGGCATTGCTCCTGTTACTCTTGCTTTTGTTGCCGGTGGCACTTTTGTTGGGTCAGCTCCTTGGCCCCGGCTGGCCGCATTTTATTCCGGATAGATGGTTGGGGATGATGGCACCCCTGGCCGGAGAAAATGAAAGCCAACCCGCGACAGTCCTGGCCACCGAGGAGGACA
>DSDS01000110.1 GCA_011048585.1 Desulfurivibrio alkaliphilus
CCAAAGAGATGACCCCGGAAATTGAACAACTGCTGCTGGCTTTGGCCCCGCAGCTCTCCCCTCCTCCCCCAACCACCTGAATGGTATGAGCAAAAATCTCTATATCGAAACTTTCGGCTGCCAGATGAATGAGCGGGACTCGGAAATCATGGCTCAGTTGCTGGGCGAGGATTCCTACCTGGAAACCTCCAGCCCCGAGGAAGCCGATTGCATCGTGGTCAACACCTGCAGTATCCGGGGCAAGGCCGCCCAGAAAGCGTACAGCCTGCTGGGCGGTTATCGGGCCCTCAAGGAGCGCAACCCCGACCTGGTGATCGCGGTCACCGGCTGTGTGGCCCAACAGGACGGCGCCGGACTGCTGGCCCGGATGCCCCACCTCGATCTGGTGGTCGGTCCCCAGAATATCTATCGCCTGCCGGAACTGGTGGCCGCCGCCCGGGACAGGGCGATCCGAACCACCGCCGTCGAGCTCTCGCCCTCCTTCGCCATCCCCGCCTTTCTGCCCAAAATGGAAGGGAACCAACAAAGCTCCCCCAAACGTTTCGTGACCATCATGCAGGGCTGCAACAATTTCTGCACCTATTGCGTGGTGCCCCATACCCGGGGCCGAGAGATCAGCCGCCGGGCCGAAGAGATTATCGACGAGGTGCGCCACCTGGCCGACCACGGGGTGCGTGAGATCACTCTATTGGGCCAGAACGTCAACTCCTACGGCCTGGACCAGCCCGCCGGCGACCGCACCACCTTTCCCGCCCTGCTCCGTTTGGTGGCGCGAGAGGCCGGAATCAGCCGGATCCGCTTTACCACCTCCCATCCCAAGGATCTCTCACCGGAACTGATGGCCTGCCTGGGACAGCTCGACAAACTCTGCCCCCACTTCCATCTGCCGGTTCAGTCCGGTTCCGACCGGATTCTGGCCCGGATGAACCGTAAATACACCCGGGCGGCCTACCTGGAAAAAGTGGATGCCCTGCGCCGAGCCTGCCCGGAGATCGCCATCACCACCGATATAATCGTCGGATTCCCGGGGGAAAGCGAAGCAGATTTCGAACTGACCATGGAGCTGTTGGAGCTGGTCCGTTACGATTCCGCCTTCTCCTTTAAATACTCCGACCGGCCCAAAGCCGCCGCCGCCGATTTTCCCGACAAGGTGGCGGAAGAGGTCAAAAGCGCGCGCCTGGCCCGCCTACAGGCCCGGCAGGAGGAGATCAGTCAGGAGATCATCCGGGGGCTGGTGGGTAAAACGGCGGAGGTGATGGTGGAGGGTAAAAGCAAGGCCGCCGGCAACCAGTGGAGTGGCCGCACCCCGGAAAACCGGATCGTCAACTTCCCCTCTGATCGCCCCCTGCACCCCGGCCAACTATTGCGGGTAATTCTGGAAGAGGCCTGCCGTCACAGCCTGCGTGGCCGCCTGATCTCATGATTTTCCCTCCCGCCGGCCCTCGGGCCGGTGCCGCCGCGACCCGCCTGGAGCTGGTCGCGGCAGGAAGAGCAAAGCCGGCCGCCATCCTTGTGGCAGATGCCGGTGAGACCGTGGGGGGTTTTACGCAACCGCCGCCGACAGAAGTTGAGCAGCAGAGCTACTCCCCCCACCACCAGCAGGGTGATGACAAAGGTCGACAGCAGGTTCCTCATCCCCCCTCCCCTTAACCGCCAAAGTCATCGTAAAAGATGCTCTCCCGCTCCACCCCGAGTTCGGTGAGCATCTCGGTCAGGGAAGCGATCATGGGCGGAGGCCCGCAAGCGTAATACTGCACATCCTCCGGGGCCTGGTGATCCTTGAGGTAATTTTCATACAAAGTCTTGTGAATATGCCCCACATGCCCGCTCCAGTTATCCTCTTCCCGGGGCCGAGAGAGGGAAAGGTGGAAAGAGAAGTTGGGGAACTCCCGCTCCAGGGCTTTGAATTCATCCACGTAAAACACCTCCCGCAAACTACGCCCCCCGTACCAGAAGGAGATCTTGCGCTTACAGTTCCGCCCCTTGAGCAACTCGAAGATATGGCTGCGCAAGGGAGCCATTCCGGCCCCGGCCCCCACGTAGATCATCTCCTGCTCCCCTTCGCGGATGAAAAAGTCCCCGTAAGGGCCGGAGATAGTCACCTCATCGCCGGGCTTGAGATTAAAGATGTAGGATGAGGCCTTCCCCGGCGGCACCGTGCTGACCTCCTCATCGTCCAAGGGCGGGGTGGCCAGGCGGACGTTGAGTTTCAAAATCCCCTTCTCTCCGGGATAGTTGGCCATGGAGTAGGCCCGGCTGACCGGGGCGTGGACCGATGACTTGTATTGAAAGAGGCGAAACTTGGTCCAGTCGGCCATGAACTTTTCATCAACTTCAAAGTCGGAAAATTCCAGAACGTGGGGGGGGATCTCGATCTGAATAAAGCCGCCTGGTTTGAAGTCAACCTCCTCGCCCGGCGGCAACTCCAAAACCAGTTCCTTGATAAAGGTGGCAATATGATGGTTGGAGGCCACCACGCAACGCCATTTTTTAGCTTCCAGCATCTCCCGGGGGACGGTGATCGAAAGATCGTGCTTCACCACCACCTGACAGGCCAGACGAACCCCCTCCCGGGCCTCTTTGCGGTTGATGTGGGAACGCTCGGTGGGCAGGATACTGCCGCCACCGCTGTTGACCGTTACCCGGCACTGACCGCAACTGCCCCCGCCGCCACAGGCCGAAGAGAGATAGATCCCCTGTTCGGAGAGCGCGGTGAGCAATTTGTCGCCCGGATTGGCCGACATTTTTTTCTGGCCATTGACCAGAATCGCGAGCTCCCCGCCCGGCATCAGGCTCCGTTTGGCCAAAACGATCAGGGCCACCAGCACTAGCTGGATCACCAGGTAGGAGATTATCGCGACCGCAATTTCGCTCATCTTGATTACCGGTCCCGGAGAGAGTTAAAAGGTTATCCCCGCCACGCCCATGAAGGCCAACGCCATCAGGCCGGCGGCAATGAAGGTCAGCCCCAGGCCCCGGAGCCCGGCGGGCGGGTCGGCATATTCCAGCTTTTCTCGAATTCCCGCCAACAGCACCACCGCCAGCAGAAAACCGCCGCCGGCCCCCAAGCCGTAGGCGAAACTCTCTCCCAAAGTGTAATCCCGCTCCACCATAAAGAGGCTGGCTCCCAGAATGGCGCAGTTGACGGTCAACAAAGGCAGAAAAATCCCCAAGGTATTGTAAAGGGCCGGCACATAGCGATCCAGGAACATCTCCAGAATCTGGACCACGGCGGCGATCACTCCGATATAAACCAACAGCCCGAGAAAGGTGAGATCCAGCCCCCCCTGCCCGATCCAGGCCAGGGCATCGGGTTTGAGCACCTGGTTCAGGATCAGGTTGTTCAGCGGCACGGTTATCGCCTGGATCACCACCACCGCCAGTCCTAGCCCCAGGGCGGTTTTGACCTGCCGGGAGATGGCCAGGAAGGTACACATGCCGAGGAAAAAGGAGAGCACCAGGTTTTCGACCAGCAGGGTGGTGAAAAAGATTTCGAAATAGTGGCCCATACGCCTTACTCCTCCCGCTGCTCGGGATAGATAACCCGCAACAGCCAGATGATCAGGGCCACCAGGAAGAAGGCGCTGGCCGGCAGCAGCATCAGGCCATTGGGCTCATACCAGCCCTCCCGGCGGGTGGTGGCCAGGATGGTGTGGCCAAACAGGGTGCCGGCCCCCAGCAGTTCGCGCCAGAAAGCCACCGCCAGCAGAACAAAGGAGTAACCCAGGCCGTTGCCCAGACCATCGATAAAGGAACGACCAGGGGGATTGCTCATGGCGAACCCTTCGGCCCGGCCCATCACGATGCAGTTGGTGATGATCAATCCGACGTAGATGGAGAGTTGGCGGGAAAGTTCATAGAAAAAGGCTTTCAATATCTGATCCACCAGAATCACCAGGGTGGCGATGATCGTAATCTGGATCCCGATCCGGACGGTATTGGGGATATGGTGCCGCAGGGCGCTGATAATCGCCCCGGAGCAGGCGACCACTAAAGTCAGGCAGATGGACATCACCAGGGCGGTGGCCATATTGCCGGTAACCGCCAGGGCCGAACAGATTCCCAGCACCAGCAGGGCGATGGGGTTACGCTCAAAAATCGCCCGGAACAGCAGTTCTCTTTTGCTCTCCTCACTCATCGTCCAATCCTCCCTCCCGATAACGCTCCAGGAAAGGCTTAAAACCATGTTCACCGAACCAGAACTCCAGCAGGTTGCTGACCCCTTTCAGGGTCATGGTGGCGCCGGATATTCCGTCGATCTGGTGCCGACCCTCATCTCCTTCGGGGGCGTCGCCCTTGATCACCCGCAGAGCCGGCTGATTGCGCCGGTCGTAAACCTGCTTGCCGCGCCAGGCCGCCAGCCAGCCGGGGTTCTCGATCTCTCCCCCCAGTCCCGGGGTTTCGCCGTGACGGTAAAAAGTTGCCCCGGCCACGGTATTCAGGTCGGCGGCCAGGGCGACATAACCGTGCATGGTGGACCAGGCCCCCCGGCCGCGGATGGGCAGCACCACCTTTTGCAGCCGCCCATTTTCCCGCACCAGGTAGATCAGGGCATACTCCTCCAACCGACCCAGACCGGCCAGATCCTCCTGCCGGCTCAACTCCCGGCTGGTTTGGGGCTTGAGAGCGGCCCTAAGCTGATCGAACTGCCCGGGATCGATCTTATCCGGAGAAACAAAACTGCCGTCCCGCAGCCGGATAACCCTGGCCTCCACTCCGGCAAACAGCTGTTCCACATCCACTCCCACCCGGTAAATTCCGGCGGCCCGCAAGATATTCTTCTGCTGATCGATCCGCTGATTGGCCTCCTGGCGCTCCCGCAACCCCACCGCCGCTCCGGAGACCAGGGCTGAACAGACCAGGGCCAGCAGCAGGACCGTGTAAAACGAACGGAAGCTGTTTTCCCGATCAGCCATGGCGCAGCATCCTTCGCCTGATATTGGCCTGGATCACCAGGTAGTCAAAAAAAGGAGCGCAGATATTGCCCAGCAGGATCGCCAGCATCACCCCTTCCGGAAAGGCGGGGTTAAGAACCCGCAGGACCATGGCCAGGGCCCCGATAAAGAGGCCGTAGCACCACTTGCCGATATCGGTGTGGGGCGCGGAAACCGGATCGGTGGCCATGAAGACCAGCCCCAGGGCAAAGCCGCCCAACACCAGGTGCCAGTGGGGCGGCACCCGGTGCATGGGGCTGTCCGGGGCGGGAAAAAACCAGAAGAGCAGACCGACCACCAAGGCCCCCAGCAGCATGGAACCCATGATCCGCCAGGAGGCGATCCGGGTGATCAGCAGCAGAATCGCTCCCAGCAGGCAGGCCAGGGTCGAGGTCTCCCCCATGGAACCGGGGATGGTGCCGACAAAGGCATCCCACCAGCTGTAACCCAGCGAGAGCAAGGGATCGGCGGCCGGGGCGGCGGCCAGGGCGGCAAGCGGAGTGGCGCTGCTGAAACCGTCGACTGCCACCCACACCCCTTCCCCGCTCATCTGGGCGGGGTAGGCAAAGAAAAGAAAGGCCCGGCAAACCAGGGCCGGATTCATGAAATTGCGCCCCACCCCGCCGAAGACCTCCTTGGCAAAGATAACCCCGAAACTTGTCCCCACCGCCACCTGCCAAAGGGGGATGGTGGGCGGCAAGGTCAGGGGCAGCAGCAGGCTGGTAACCAGAAACGCCTCGGACATCTCATGGCCCCGGATAACGTTGAAAATGGTTTCCCAGATACTGCCCACCACCACGCAAACCAGGTAGATGGGCAGAAAATAGAGGCTGCCATGGAGAATATTGGCGGCCAGGCTGGTGGGAGAGGTGCCGGTGGTGGCCGCCAGAATCGCCCCCCGCCAACCGGGGGGAATATCCACCCCCAGGCTTTGCAGGGCCAGATTGGCCTGGTAGCCGGTGTTCCACAAGGCCATCAGCACGCAGGGGATCAGGGCGATGATCACCATGATCATAATCCGCTTGAAATCGATGGCGTCCCGCACATGGGGAGCGGTGGCGGTGGTCAACCGACTCCCCATCAAAAAGGAGTCAGTGGCCTCATAGAGCGGATACCAGCGCGACCAGCGCCCCCCCTTTTTGAAGTGGGGTTCAAGCTTCCGCAAGTAGCGGTCCAGTCGCCTGATCATCCTTCGGCCTCGATAGCGGTCAACACCGCCCGGAGCATCGGCCCGAAATCGTTCTTGCCCGGACAGACAAAGCCGCACAGAGCCAGATCCTCTTCAATCAGTTCCAGGCAGCCCAACTCCATCGCCTTCTCCACATTGCCGGTGGCGACACTTTTCAGCAGGGCGGTGGCGATGATATCCAAGGGCATTACCCGCTCATAACCGCCGAGGGGGAAGATTGCCCGCCGCCCCCCCCAAAGGGCAGTGTTCATCGGTAGACGGCCGCCGCTGTTTTTAAAGCGGGTCAGGGCGGAGATAAAGGCGGGGGTAAGGGAAAAACGGTCACCCCCCAGGCCAAGCCAGTTAAAAGGAGAGCTGCCCGCGCTTTCGATCAGGGCGCTGACCTGATCATGGTAACGTCCCAGATAAGCAGCGTTGCCGACAGCTCGGCGGCCATCCAGCACCGAACCGGAGAGCAAGCGCAAGGCCCTCGAGTCGGTCAGTTCGTTGGCGCACAATTCAGTCAGGGAGGCGCCCGGCGGAACCTTGAGCAACCGGGGATTTTTAATCCCCGGCCCGGCCAGGGCCACCACCTTGGTGGTCAACAGGCGCCCGGTTCGAAACAGATGGCCAATGGCAATCAGATCCTGATAACCGATCTGCCAGACCTGCTTGCCCGGGGCGACCGGATCCAGAAAATGGATGTGGGTCGAGGCCAATCCGGCCGGGTGGGGGCCGGCGAAACGCACCGGGGTGATGCCGGTCAGTTCATCCCCCGGCAGATCAA
>DSDS01000187.1 GCA_011048585.1 Desulfurivibrio alkaliphilus
GGCGATGGTGGTATCCTCGGTCTCTCCTGAACGGTGGGAGATCACTGCGGTAAATCCGGCCCGATGGGCCATCTCCACGGCGTCCAGGGTTTCGGTGACCGTGCCGATCTGGTTAAGTTTGACCAGAATCGAGTTGGCCACCCCCTGCTTGATCCCCTTGGCCAGGATGGCAGTATTGGTGACGAAGATATCATCACCGACGATCTGCACCTTATCCCCCAACTGCTCGGTCATGCTCTTCCAGCCCGCCCAATCGCCTTCGGCCAGGCCATCTTCGATGGAAACCAGGGGGTACTTTTTGATCCAGGAGGCGTAAAGCTTGATCAGCTCCTCCGCCGATTTCTTCGGCTTCTTCTCGGCGGCCAGCACATAACATTTGGCCTTGCCGTCATAAAGTTCGCTGGCGGCCACATCCAGGGCGATGGCGATATCCTGGCCGGGCTTGTATCCGGCCTTGACGATCGCCTCCAGCAGACACTCCATGGCCTCTTCGTTGGAGCGCAGGTTGGGGGCAAAGCCCCCCTCATCGCCCACCGCCGTCTGGTGGCCGGCCTTTTTCAGCACCGCCTTCAGGGTGTGGAAGGTCTCCACTCCCATCCGCAGGGCCTCGGCGAAGCTGGGGGCCCCCAACGGCATGACCATGAACTCCTGAACGTCGACATTATTATCGGCATGGGCCCCGCCGTTAAGCACATTCATCATCGGCACCGGCAGCACCTTGGCATTGACCCCGCCCAGGTAGCTGTACAGGGGCAGGGCCACATCCTCGGCCGAGGCCCGCGCCACCGCCATGGAAACCCCCAGGATGGCGTTGGCCCCCAGTTTTTTCTTGTTTTCGGTACCGTCCTGCTCCAGCATGATCCGGTCGATCAGGACCTGCTCGCGGGATTCCAAGCCAACCAAGGTGGGGCTGATCAGGTTGTTGACGTTGGCCACCGCCGTCTCCACTCCCTTGCCGAGATAGCGCTTCTTGCGGGTATCGCGGAGCTCCAGGGCCTCACGAGTGCCGGTGGAAGCGCCGGAGGGCACCAGAGCCCGGCCGCTGACCCCGGAATCGAGAAAAACCTCCACTTCCACGGTGGGATTGCCTCGCGAATCGATCACTTCCCGTCCCAGTACTCCGATAATTTCACCCATCTTACGCACTCCTCCTGTTAACTGATTAATTCCGGTAAAAAAAAATTAGCCTATGGCCGCGGCCATGCTGAAAATCGGCAGATACATGGCGACCACCAGGCCGCCGATCATCCCGCCCAAGAAAACCATCATCAACGGTTCAATGGCAGCAGTGAGGTTTTCCACCGCCTGATCCACCTCTTCGTCATAAAAATCGGCGATCTTGGCCAGCATGGTATCCAGAGCCCCGGTGGCCTCGCCGACGTTGATCATCTGCACCACCATCCCGGGAAAAACCCCGGTCTCGGCCAGGGGCTCGGAGATGCTGCGCCCCTCGCTGATACTGTCGGTCACCCGGAACACCGCCTTTTCAATTACCTTGTTCCCGGCGGTACGAGCCACCACGTTGAGCGATTCCAGGATCGGTACCCCGCTCTGCAGCATGGTCCCCAGGGTACGGGAAAACTTGGCCACCGCCACCCGCCGCAGCAGGATGCCGACCACCGGCAGGCGGAGCAGCAACTCATCGATCCGCTCCCGACCCTTCTCGGTTTTGTAAATTTTTTTGATACCGACAACCAGCAGGAAAACGGCGCCGATCATATACAGAAAATTGTTTTGCGCAAACTCGCTCATGTTCACCACCATCTGGGTGGGGGCGGGCAGAGCCGAACCGAAGTCGGCGAACATCGCCTCGAACACCGGCACCACGAAGATCAGCATCACCGCCAGCACGACAAAGGAGATGCAGATACAGATCACCGGATAGGTCATGGCCCCCTTGACCTTTTTCACCAGGGCCTGGCTCTTCTCCATGAACCCGGCCAGCCGGCTGCAGATGGTATCCAGGATACCGCCGATCTCGCCGGCCTCCATCATGTTGCAGTAAAGGCTGTCGAAAATGTCGGGATGCTTCTTCAGGGCGTCGGCAAAAGTGGAGCCGGTTTCCACATCGGAGCGAACGGCCCGCAGTACCTTTTTGAAGGTGGGATTCTCCTGCTGCTCACCCAGGATCTGCAGGCTTTGAACCAGGGGCAGGCCGGCGTCGATCATGGTGGAGAGCTGCCGGGTGAAGATCACCACATCCTTGCCGGTGACCTTGGGCTGAAAAAAGGGGATATCGGCAAAGATATCCTTGGGTGCCTCCTTGAGCTGCGAGGGGGTAACCCGCATCCGCTTGAGCTGGGCCTGGGCCGCGCCTTCGTTGGGGGCCTCCAGCTTGCCTTTGCGTTTCTCACCGTAGGCGTTAACCCCTTTCCAGACATAAACCGGCATAACACCGACCCTCCCCAATGATGTTAAGGTAAAAGCGGCAAGTTATCAGGCGCCGGGCCGTTCGGGTGACCCAGATCGGTCCGATCTCCATTCGCATCAGCAACTTATATCCTATGAGTCGGCCAAAAACAAGAAGGTAAGAAGGTTGTCCCTTTTTCTTTTGACATACCCCCCCCGATCATTTATATAACGGGGTTTCATGATTTATCGGTACGGTTTCATCTCTTCCCCACGGTTACGGAGGTTATAATTATGGCCAAGGCAGCAACTAAACAAGAAGATTTAAGCAAATACGCCAGTGGCGCGTTCCAGACGGTCATCGACAAATGCGAGGGTTGCGGGCGGATCGTGGAGGTGGAAGCCAACAAGTTCTGTCAAACCTTTACCGTTCCTTCCGCCAAATGGCGGCTGGGATTCTGCAACTTCGCCACCCACGCCAAGCCGGAGATCGTCGCCGCCGCCGTCAAAATCAACCCCCTGAAGGCCTCCAAGCGCGCCGCGGCCAAAAGCAAAAAGTAGCTTATTGGCAAGCCGGGCCCGCCACCGGCCATCCAAGCCAAGTGGGCCCGATCTTATTGCTTTACCTTTAAAAAAACCGTCTTTCGCCCTGAAAAGACGGTTTTTTTGCGCCCGCGACGCCCTCCGGTTGCCAAGATAAATCTGAACGGTTATCGCCATGTCCGGCCTGGTCAACCTGTTACTCTTCACCCGCTATCCCCGGCCGGGGGAGGTCAAAACCCGCCTGATTCCGGCCCTGGGCGAAACGGGGGCCGCCCGCCTGCAGCGGCGCTTATGCGAAGCGGTGGTGGAGGTCGCCAGGGAGTTTCGCCGATCCCGCCCTCCGGGCAAAACCCTGCTCACCGTCTGCACCACCGGGGCCGACGAGCAGAGATTCAGAAGCTGGCTGGGACCCGACCTGGAATACCGCCGGCAAGCGACCGGCGGGCTGGGAGAGCGGATGAACAGCGCGGCGACCACGGCCCTGAACCCCGCCGACCGAAGGCACCGCGAGAGACCGCGGCCGGAGGCACTGCTGCTGGTCGGCTCCGATCTGCCCGGGCTGAATTCGGAGCTGCTCCACCAGGCCGCCACTGCCCTGCGGGATCATGATGTCGTGCTGGGCCCGGCTCAAGATGGCGGCTACTACCTGATCGGCCTGAAGGAACCCCATCCCCGCCTGTTTATCGACATCGCCTGGGGCACGGAGCGGGTACTGGAACAAACCCGAGCAGCCGGCAAACGACTGGGACTGAAAGCGGCCCTGCTGCCGCCGCTGTCCGATATCGACCGGCCCGAGGACCTGGCTGAGCTGACCCCCGACCACCGCTTTGCCGACCTTTTCCAAAAATCCCCCCGGCTTTCGGTGATTATTCCCGCTCTCAATGAAGCTGCTCGCATCGGAGCAACAATTGCCGCCCTGGGCCGGACCGAGGGGGTTGAGATTATCGTCGCCGACGGGGGCAGCCGCGACCAGACCCCAAAGCTGGCGGCCACCGCTGGGGCCAAGGTCCTGCAAACCCCGCCCGGAAGGGCGAGGCAGCAAAACCTGGCCGCCGACCTGGCCCAGGGCCCATATCTCCTTTTCCTCCATGCCGACACCCTGCCTCCCCCCGGCTACCAGCATCTCATCCGCCAGGCCCTGGACGATCCGGCCACCGTGGCTGGTGCCTTTCGCCTGAACATCGAGGGGAAGGGCACCAATCTGCGCCTGATGGAATGGGGAGCCAACCTGCGCTCCCGCCTCCGGCAACTGCCCTACGGTGACCAGGGCCTCTTCATGACCAAGAGAATATTTACTGAACTGGGGGGGTTTGCCGACCTGCCGATTATGGAGGATTACGAACTGGTGGGTCGTTTGCGCAGGCGCGGCCGGGTACTCACCCTGCCCGAGCCGGTGGTCACCGCCGGCCGCCGCTGGCAAACTCTGGGGGTCTGGCGAACCTTTCTAATCAACCAAACCGTGGTAATCGGTTTTCACGCCGGCATCGCCCCGGAAAAACTGGCCGCCCTTTACCGCCGCTGAGGGCGAAGGGATCCGCCGGACCGGAACCTTTGTCAAACGCAACCTTTTTACTTCTTGTCGGACTTGACCTCGATCCGCCGGGCCGCTTTCCGGGCCGGAGCCTTGCGGGGCATGGAGATGGTCAGCACCCCTTTTTTGAAGGCCGCCTTAATCCCATCGCGATCCACGTCCTCGGGCAAACAGAGTACCCGGCGAAAGGAGCCATAGGAGCGCTCCATCCGGTAGAAATCTTTCTCCCTATCCTCTTTTTCCTGTTTCTTTTCGCCGCTGACCACCAGGGTGTCCTCGCTGATTTCGATGGTTACATCCTTCTCATCGACTCCCGGCACCTCGATACTGATGGTATAATTTTTATCATCGGCCCCGATATCCACTTGGGGCTTGAGCAGCCCCGACCAGACTTGGGCAAAATTCCCTCCGCCAAAACGGCCGGGGAACCCGCGAAAGGCATCGGCAAACAGGCGATCCATCTCCCGATGCAGGCGCAGCAGAGGATGGGATTCCCCTCCCCGCTCTCCCGTCCCGGATTTGGCCGGCAACACCGAACCACCCCCTTCCTCCTCCTTCTGCAACCAGTTCCAGGGCACAAGCTTTTTGATATCCATAACTGACCTCCTGTGGGTTGGGAATAGTGGTTGATTCCTGCTTCCACCCGCCAGTATCAGGGTAATGAGATCGGCCTGTCAAGGGGAAATCACAGCTTAATAATACATAAATACAGCAATAAGAACCAAAGGCAACAACAGCGGCCGGGCCCAACCTTTACCAGCGGAACAAGCGCAAACGCAGGGGTCGGCAGGCCAGCAGGATCAGGAGGGCCAGGGCGGGATATTTGAAAAAATCGGGCAGGAGTTCGCGGGCGGTGCCAATCTGGGCCGGGATATCGAGGGCGAAAGCGGTGATGATCGCATCGGCCAGCAAGCCCGAAACGATGGCGGATCCAGCCACCGAAAAGGTGTAGACGGTGGTGGCGGCAAAGCCGAACTCCCGGTTGAGCACCGACAGGGTGGCGATACTGGTGATCGGTCCGGCCAGCAGCAGAACCAGGGCGGTGCCCGGCGAAACCCCGGCAACGATCAGGGCGGCGGCCACTGGGGTGGCGGCCTGGGCGCAAATATACATGGGAATACCGATCAGGGCCATAACCAGCATGGCGGCCGGCCCCACCGCGTACTGGGCCAACAGGCCCGGCGGGGCGATGGTCAGAAGCAGAGCGGCCAACAGCAGCCCCAACAGCAGCCACCAGGTGATATCATCCAGCACCTCGCTGAAGGAGTAGCGCAGACCGGCCAGGGCCCGCTCCCCAAAGGAGGGCGTCCCCGCCACCTCCTCCCCGCCCCCATCGGCACCACAGGAACAACGGGAGTCGCAGGCGGTGGGGAAAAGGACCGGCCGGACCGGGGCCGGCACCAGATTAACCAGCAGCCCGGCGGTCACGGCGCTGAAGATGGCGGCCAAGGGGCGGAAAACAGCCAGAAAAGGACCCAGCAGGGCGTAGGAAAGGGTCACCGAATCGATCCCCACCCCCGGGGTCCCGACCATAAAGGCGGTGGTAGCTCCCCTTGAGGCCCCGCCCCGATGGAGAGTCAAACCCAGGGGAATCGCCCCGCAGGAGCAGAGGGGCAAGGGGGCGCCAACCAGAGCCGCCCGCAATATCGGCAAAATTCCCTGACCACCCAGCCAGCGTTGCAAAATCCCCTCGGGAACCCAGGCCTTGATCAATCCGGCGACCAACAGACCCAACAGCAGCCAGGGGGCGGCATCCAGGGCGATGGCCAGCAGATTGTCGGCCAGGGAGGTTAGCAGAGCAGCGGCGGCCACCTATTTTTTCCGCACCAGCAGAGACCAGGCCCCGTCGGTCAGCTGTTTTTTGGCCAGCAGCTGGTGGCCCTCTTTCCCCACCGAACCCGGGACATTATTGATGGGGGGGCCATTATCGAGGATAATCTCCAGGAGATCGCCGGAGCTAAGCTCCGCCATGGCTACCTTGGTGTAAACCAGGTTCATGGGGCAGCCCACCCCCCGCAGGTTTTTTTCGACCGCGATCTCAATCTTCTCTTCCATGGCTTTTCCGTCCTTGTTCAACTCTGCCTTGTTTTCAGCCAGTACCTCCAGGGGAAGCTCCACCACCTCTCCCTTGTTGATCCTGAAGGCCCGCACCGGATCAGTCCCCTCCACCAGGGACACGATAACATAAGCGGTATTGGGATCATTGGCCAGCCGAATATCTTCCTCCGACGGCCAGGCCGGAGTTTCCGGATGGCTGTGGTAAACCGCCGCCGGCTGCAACCCCTCTTCCCGCATCCGGCGGATGGCGGCAAACTGCTCAGCCGGGTCCATGGTGAAATGATCGGGAGCGGCATCCCGGTTGGTCAACTCAAAATGGCGGCAAACCAACCCCTCCCGGGCGGCGAGATAGCCGCAGGCCTCGTTGGGCATCTCCCGGCGGCCA